>CAZNIX010000161.1:0-9779 GCA_964573125.1 uncultured Thermoanaerobaculia bacterium | reverse complement strand
CCCCGGCGGCACGGCCGGCGCGGCGCATCTGCACGTCGCGCGCACGGTCTGCCGGCGCGCCGAGCGGCGGGTGGTGACGCTCGCCCGCGCCGCGGCTGTCGACCCCGAGGTCGTCCGCTACCTCAACCGCCTCTCCGACGTCCTCTTCACCATGGCGCGCCTCGAGACCCTGATGAAGGGCGTCCCCGAGCCGACCTGGGACAGCCGGGCCTAGCCGCTCGCTCGCGCGCCCGCGCGGCCGTCGGCCGAGGGCGCCGGCCGCTCCCCGCAACCCTCGCCGGGCGCGGCGCGTAACCGTGGAGATGACCACGACCCGCCGGCGGGGCGCACCGCGCCGGCCGAGGAGGACTCGCCGATGCACCGCCGACCGGCGCTCGAGGCCTATCCCGCAACGGTTCTCGCCCTCGCCTTCTGCGCGTTCGTTTCGCGCGCCGCCGCCGACTGGCCGCAGCAGCGCGGCCCGTCCCAGAACGGCACCGTCGACGGCGCCGGCCTGCTCTCCGGCGGCGGCTTCGGCCTCGAGGTGGCGTGGAAGCGCGCGCTCGGTTCGGGCTACTCCGAGATCGCGGTCGTCGACGGCCTCGCGGTGACGATGTTCGCCGACGGCACCAACGACCTGGTCGCCGCCTTCGACGCCGCCACCGGCGAGGAGCGCTGGCGCTACGCGATCGGGCCGATGTACGCCGGCCACGACGGCTCGGACGACGGTCCGATCGGCACCCCGACGATCGCCGGCGGCGCGGTCTACGGGATCAACGCCCACGGCCGCTTCTTCGCCCTGCGCCTGGCCGACGGCGGCGAGCTGTGGGCGCGCGGCCTCGACGTCGAGGGCGAGGCGCAGGCGCCGATCTACGGCTTCGCCACCGTGCCGGTGGTCGCCGGCGACGCGCTGATCGTCCTCACCGGCCGGCAGGAGGGCGGGCGGGCGATCACCGCCTACCGGCGGAGCGACGGCGCGCCGCTCTGGTCGCGGGGCGAGGACACCGTCTCCTACCAGTCGCCGATCGTCGCCGAGGTCGGCGGCCGCCGCCAGCTCGTCGCGGCGACCAACCACCTGCTGCTCGGGCTCGACCCGGCGAGCGGCGAGGTCCTCTGGCAGCACCGGCACACCCCGGAGCAGGGCGACGGCTTCGCCCAGCCGGTCGCCCTCGGCGGCAACCGCTTCCTGGTCAACCTGGGGCCGGAGACCGCGGCCTACGAGGTGGTCGCCGCCGACGGCGGCCACGAGGTGCGCGAGCTGTGGCGCACCCGGGCGCTGCGCGACTCCTACACCGTGCCGGTCCTCCACCAGGGGCACCTGTACGGCTTCGCCGGGCGCTTTCTGACCTGCGTCGACGCCGCGACCGGCGAGGTGGTCTGGCGCTCGCGGCCGCCGGGCGGCAGCGGCGTGCTGCTGCTCGACGGCCACCTGGTGATCATGGGCGCCGACGGCGAGCTGGTGGTCGCCGAGGCCTCGCCCGCCGGCTACCGCGAGAAGGCGCGCCTCGAGGTCTTCGAGCGGCCGGGGCTGACCCCGGTGTCGTTCGCCGGCGGGCGGCTCTACGCGCGCAACCTGGACGAGATGGCGAGCGTCGCGGTGACCGCGGCGCCGACCGCGGCGTCGCGCGCCGCGGTGCCGGCCGCGCCCGATTTCTCGGACGTCCCCGGCCCGGTCGGCGCGGCGCTGCGCGCGATCGCCGCCGCCGAGCCGGCGCGCAAGTCGGAGCTGGTCGCGCGACTCCTCGCCGCCCATCCGGCGCTGCCGGCGATCGACCCCGACGGCACCGTCCACTTCCTCTACCGCGGCGCGGCGGAGGATGTCGGCGTGCTCGGCTCGATGTTGGGCTTCGACGACGAGCGCGCGCTCGAGCGGGTACCCGGCACCGACCTCTGGCACGCCTCGATGCCGCTCGACGCGGACGGCCACTGGCAGTACGCGCTGCGGCTCGACTACGGCGATCCCGCGCCCGATCCGGGCAACCCCCACCCGATCGTCTCGCCGTTCGGCGGCGAGGGCTCGGAGCTGCGGATGCCCGGCTGGGAGGTGCCGGCGGACATCGACGAGCCGCCGGCGGGCCGGCCGCGCGGCCGCCTCGAGGAGCACGCGTTCAAGAGCGAGATCCACGGCGACGAGCGCAAGATCCAGGTCCGGCTGCCGCCCGGCTACGACGACGGCGAGCGGCGCTACCCGGTCTTCTACTTCAACAGCGGTGACCAGGAGCTGAGCCTCGGCCGGCTCGGCAACACCCTCGACAACCTGATCGGCGAGCGCGTGGCGCCGGTGATCGCGGTGCTGATCCCGCGCAGCCGGGAGTACATGGGGCCCGACCGCGCCGCCTTCGCCCGCATGCTGGTCGAGGAGCTGGTGCCGTTCATCGACCGCACCTACCGCACCGACGCGCGGCCCGAGGCGCGCGCGGTCGGCGGCGTGGGCAGCGCCGGCTACGCCGCGGTCTACGCCGCGTTCCACCACCCCGGCGTCTTCGGCAAGGTGGCGGTGCAGTCGTTCTACATGCTCGCGGGGACCGAGGAGGTGCTGGCGGCGATCGCCGGGGCGTCCGGTCACGCGATCACGGTCTTCGTCGAGGCGAGCCGCAACGACTACCTGATCCCGCAGGTGCCGATCGACGCCCGCGCCGACACCCGGCGGCTGCGCGAGGCGCTCGGCGCGGCCGGGTTCGAGGTGATCCTCGACGAGACCGCCGGCGCCCCGGGCTGGGGCCACTGGCGCTCCCGCAACGGCCGGATCCTGGCGGCGTTGTTCCCGGCAGCGGACGGGGGCTAGACCGCGGCGAGCCGGCCCCTCAAGGGGTTGTCGAAGCCCCGGCGGCTGCCGCGCTCGAGCAGGCGGTCGGTCTCCCAGATCCGGAAGTCGTCGCCGCCGTCGGGGCGCGGCTCGGCGACGGTGATCGAGCGCCGCGGGTAGGTGCCGGCGGTCGAGAAGTGGACGACGAAGCTCTTGCGGGTGCGCGCCGGGTCGCGCACCGGCGAGCCGCCGTGGCGGAGCGAGGCGTGCCAGAGCAGCGCCTGGCCGCGGCGGGGCGTGAACAGGCGCGGCTCGAGCCCGTGGCGGCGCGCCTGCTCGTCGTCGAACGCGGTCGCGGCCGCGGCCTCGGCGGCGCCCATGGTGCGGCCGTCGAACTCGTAGACCCCGGGCGCGAACTCGTAGTAGGGGAGCCGGTGCGAGCCCGGCACGTAGACCAGGGCGCCCGAGTCGGGGTGGATGTCCTCGAGCGCGATCCACGCCGCGAGCAGCCGCAGCGGCGCCCCAGTGGGCACCACCACCGGGTCGCGGTGGAGGATCTGCTCGCTGCCGAACTGGAAGTAGAGCGACTGGATCGCGACCGCGTCCTCGCCCAGGATCAGGCGCGCGAGATCGTGGACCAGGGGGTCGAGGTAGAGGCCGAGCGCGGGCTCGCTGTGCGAGTGGAGGTCGTGGATTCGGCTGCCGCGCTTGCGGTCGCGCGCCTCCTCGGCGGTCGGGAAGCGGCGCGCCGGCCCGCCCGAGGCGTAGGCGAGGTCGAGCGGCTTCTCGCGCCAGGCGCGGTCGACGTCGGCCTCGACGCCGGCGTAGACCTCCGGTCCGGCCGGCAGATCGATCACCACGTAGCCGTGCTCGGCGAAGTGGGCGAGGCGCTCGGCCTGCGCGGCGGCGAGCGCGCCGGTGCGGCGGCGCGCCGCGATCCGCTCCCGCCAGTCCGGGCGGTCGAGCCAGAGGCCGCTCTCGAGGTCGAGGCCGGGGCCGGCGGGGGCGGCGGACACGGCCGGGCGGGGTGGCGGGATCTGCTCCATGGCGCGGCTGGCTATCCTAACGATTTCCCCCGCCGCTCGCCGCGGAAGCGGCGGTTTCGCCGGAAGAGCGAGCCGATCCGCCCGCCATCGTGGGTTGCCCTCTCCGGCATGATCGATCATGGAACAGCAAGCTCGGCGATCTCGTAGCTGCCTCGACAGGCTAGAAACAGACCACAGGAGAAACCACAAGTCTTTACCGGACAAGAGGTTGGCCGTTGCGCCGCGATGTCTCCGGGGATTAGGTTTGTCCCGTGGGGACATTCGAGTTTCTCGGCGAGGCCCTGCTCGTCCTGCGCAAGATCCGCGGACTGTCGCAGAAGGACGCCGCGGAGCGCGCCCGCATGAGCCCCGGCCAGCTCGGGCGTTACGAGAAGAACAAGGTCCGGATTCGGATCGACCAGCTCGACCGGATCCTCGCCGCCTACGGCGCGACGCTCTTCGACCTGGCGACGACGCTGGCCGCGATCCGCAGCCCCGAGATCGCCCGCGCCGCCGCCGACCAGGCCGACGAGATCCGCGACAGCGCCGGCCGCACGCTGCTCCTGCTCGAGGGCGGACTGCTGGTCCCCAAGGAATCGCACGAGATCGTCGCCGATCTCCTGGTCCGCCTCCACCGGCTCGTCGACTCGGTGCGCAACGTCGTGGTCGGGCGCGCCCTGCGCGAGCCGGACTGAAGCCCGCCGCACAAAAAAGAGGGGGCGCCCGGAGGCGCCCCCTCGTCCTTCCCGCCGCGGGGCGCGCAGGCGCCCCGCGAGCTCGGTCGAGCCGTTACTTGCCCACCGTCACCGTCCAGTTCGAGGTGTCGCCCGACTCGAAGCCGTCGGAGAACATCAAGTCCGGGCCCTGGATGCAGTAGAAGAGGGCCCTATCCAGCAGCTCCTCGCGGCTCGCCGCCGGACTGACGACCTCGATCGGGAAGACGTAGAAGAAGGTCCGGAACGTTCCGCTGTCCTTGAGCAGAGCGGCGTTGTTGCCGTTGTTGCCGTCCAGGACCACGGTCGCCGTGCCGTTGGCGTTCACGATGTCCGAGAAGTCGCTCGCTCCAGCGCCGGCGTAGTTGAGGGTGTACGGTCCCAGCCCGTCGTAGGGATCGGCGAGGCCGACCACGGAGCTGTAGTTGCCGGCGTCGTCGACTACCGAGGCGACGCCGAGGTAGTTCGTCATGAACGCCGTCAGGCCACGGTCGAAGTGGTAGTCCTGGCTGCTCAGGACCAGGCATCCGTTCTGGTTGTCCAGCCAGCTCCCGAGCGCGGCCTCGCCGGCGGCGCCGGGCCCGCAGACGCCGCCGAACTCGTCGCCGGTGACCCAGATGACGATGGCGTAGGGGGCGAGATCGAGCGCCGTCGGCTCGTTGTCGGAGTTGCCGGTGTCCCACACGTCGTAGCCGGTGAGCCCGACCAGCGTGGTCAGGCTCGCCTCCATCAGGCCGCGGGTGTCGGGGCTGTTGTCGTCGTCGTCGACCAGGAGGATCGGCGGGATCGGCCGGGTCGTGAAGCTGAAGATCGCCGAGGTGGCGCCCGCGCCGCAGATGTTGGCCGTCCGCACGCGCCAGAAGTACTCGGTCTCGGGCGTGAGCGGGGTGGTCTGCACGTGGGTGGTGCCGGTCACCGTCGCCGTGTAGTCGATGCTCCCGAAGCCGGGGTCGTCGTCCACCTCGAGGGTGTACTCGTCGCCCTGGGTCGACGCTGTCCACGTGTAGGTCGGCGTCAGCAACACGTCGGTCGCGTCGTCGGCCGGCGCGACGAGCGTCGGCGCGTCGGGGACGAGGGTGAAGACGCTCAGCAGGAGGTTGATGTCGAACGTCGTCACGGTGTCGTCGCCGGTGACCGTCATCAGGTGGTCGCCGGCCGCCACGCCCGCGGTGCTGCCGATCGTCAGCACGGTGTCCTCGGGCAGCGGCCCGTTCACCGGGTCGGGCACGAAGTTGGCCGTCGAGGGGGCCGGGTTGCCGGCGATGCTCATGTCCACGGGCGGCGTGAACGGCGGCGTGACGGTGATCGTGTAGACGGCGTCGGTGCCGGCGCAGATCTCGATCGAGGAGTCCGCGGCGCCCAGGCCGGCCTGCGGCACGACGCTGACGCAGGAGCTCACCGGCCCCATGCAGGCGTCGCTGGCGCCGAACGCGGCGACCACGTACGAGTACTCGCGGTCGTTTTGGAGCCCGCTGTCCGAGAAGTTCGTGCCCATGGTCTCGCCGACGATCGCCTTGCCGAACCCGCACTGGAACTCGCCGTCGGTGCGGAAGATCTTGTAGCGGGCGGCGTCGGGGACCGCGGCCCAGGTGAGGTCGGCGCCGGTGTCGTTCGGCGAGCCGGTCACGACCGGCGCCGTGGTCGGAGCCCCCGCGCAGCCGAAGTCCTGCACCGTGGGGGTCGCGCAGGCGATCTCGTGGCGGTCGAAAGCGGAGAAGATCGCCTGCATGTGCGGCGTCCCGTCCAACGGGTCGCCGTTGTCGTCGTCGGCGCCGAGGAACTGCTGGTAGCCGCTGGTGGCGGCGCAGCCGCCCTGGGTGCCGTTGTTGAGCACGTACCAGGTGCCGACGTTGTCGGCGCCGAGGAAGAGGTCCCGGTTGGTGATCTCGTGGGCGGTGTTGTCGTCGAGGCCGTAGAAGGTCGGCAAGTCGCGCTTCCAGAGGTCCCAGACCGCCTCGGAGTAGACCGCGCCGCGGCAGTGGACGCTGCCGCAGTTGGGGTTGCCGTTGACCCAGGCGACGGTGTGGGGCAGGCCCGTCGTGCGGTTGGCCCAGTCGATGTCCCGGATACCCGTGCAGCCGGACGCCGGCGTGCACGGATCGCCGTAGCCGCCGCAGAGCGAGCCGTCGAGGAAGAAGCCCCGGCCGACGCACGATTGCGCGAGGCGCAGCGCCGCGTAGATGTCCGCGATCCCCTCGCCGGGCGAGGAGACGCTGCCGTTGGTGCCGTTGTCGTCGATGCCGTGGCCCCACTCGTGGTCGAAGACGCCGGCGAGCTGGCCGGTGTTGCCGCAGGGCGGCGTTTCGCGGAAGAACTGCACCAGGGTGCCGGTCCAGAAGGCGTTGCACACCTGCGAGATGTTCATCTCGGCCTCGAGCTGGGCGTTGAGCCAGGCGTGCGCCGGCGGGCCCGGCGTCGGCCAGTGCCCGCGCGCCATCTCCTTGATGCGATTCAGCTCGTAGAAGCCGGAGCGCGCCGCGTGCGTGTCGCCGGCGGAGTGCCCCGCCGGCACGTCGCAGTCGGGGAGCGGGCTGGTGCCGAGGTCGAGGTCGCCGTCGGCGCTGGTCTCGCTGATCGCGCCGCAGAACTCGTCGATGATGATGAACGGCCCCACGAGCGAGGTCGTGATGCTGCCCGTGATGTCGAAGAGGTTGCCGCCCGAGTCGGTGGTCGCGGTGCCGCCGGCGTGCGTCACGTCGGCGAACGGCATCGGGTAGCCGGGCACCTCGACGCCGTCCGGCACCGCGCCGTCGTAGGAGACCGGGTAGACGCCGCCCTTGACGTTGCGCGTGGCGTAGTGGTTGGTGTCCTGGACCAGGAGCACCTCGCCGCTGTGGGCGTCGACCGCGGCCTCGTAGTTCTCGAGCAGGCCGTCGAACTCGGGCGCGAGGATCCAGGCCAGGCGGTGCGTCCAGCCCTGGCCGACGCCGCCGTCGACGCCGACGGGCAGCAGCTCGAGGCGCGGCTTGTCGCGGTAGCCGTCGGGGGCGAAGGGCGCGAGGTGCGCCTCGAGCCGCGCCGTCGCCGCGGCCGCCGAGAGCGCCGGCGTGGTCGGGACGTCGATTGCGCCCCAGCGCTCGGTGCCGAGCAGGATCAGGTTGCCGTGGTTGACCGTCGCGGCGACGCCGGCGCCGCGCACCGGCACGCCATCGACGCGCCGGGAGCCGTAGATCTGGATGAGCCGCCCGCCGGAGGCGACGCCGACCCGCTGCTCGAGCTCGGCGGGGTCGACCCGGAGCTGCTGGCGGCGGTCGCCGAGGAAGGCCAGGAACCGGTCCCAGGCGACTTCCCCGAGCGCCTCGAGGTCCGGCGCCGCCGGGAGGCCCAGCTCGGCCCAGGTGAGGTCGTTGCCGACCCCGGTGCCGGGCACCAGCGGCCGCTTGAGCCAGAGCGTCGCCCAGTGGCCGCCGCGGGCGTCGACGATCGCATGGCGCGAGTCGAGCCCGAGCACCGTCAGGTCGCTCTCGAGGTCCGCCGCGAGGTCGGGGTCGAGGTCCGCGATCCGCGCCAGCATGGGCTCGGCGTCGAGGCCGGCGAGCCGGACCTCCTTCTCGGCCAGGGGCGATGGCGTCGGTTCGACGAACGCCAAGGCGGAGCCGGCGGTCAGCGCAAGGGTGACGGACGCAGTCAGCAGGAGCTGCTTGTTCATTCGGGCCTCCCGAGGAATTGAATTCTAAGCATACCTCATTTTCGCTCCGCCCCTTCAAGCCGGGTCGCGGGACGATGCCGCCGGCTGCGACCGGCCGTCGCGGTAGGGCGCGAGGAGCTTGCGCGCGAGCGCCAGCTTGTGCACCTCGTCCGGGCCGTCGTAGATGCGCGCGGCGCGCTCGTGGCGCCAGAACCAGGCGAGCGGGAGGTCGTCGAGCATGCCCAGGCCGCCGTGGACCTGGAGCGCGCGGTCGAGCACCCGACCGAGCGCGGCGGCGACCGCGAACTTGATCATCGAGACCTCGGCGCGCGCCGCGCGCCAGCCGCGGCGCTCGATGGTCCAGGCGGTCTCGAGGGTGAGCAGCCGCGCGGCCCGGATCTCGGCCGCGCACTCGGCGATCCAGGCGCGGACGAGGTCCTTGTCGGCGAGCGTCTCGCCGGCGGCGACCGCGCGCGCGGCGGCGCGCCGGCACATCAGGTCGAGCGCGCGGGCGCAGATGCCGAGCCAGCGCATGCAGTGGTGGATGCGCCCCGGGCCGAGCCGCTCCTGGGCGATCGCGAAGCCCTCGCCGCGCGCGCCGAGGAGCGCCTCCGGCCCGACCCGGCAGCCGGCGAGCCGCACCTCGGCGTGGCTGAACCACCCGGCGCCGGCCTCGCCCATCACCGGCAGGTTGCGGGCGATCGCGAATCCGGGCGCGCCGGTGGGCACGAGCAGCATGCTCGCGCGGCGGTGCGGCGGCGCCTCGGGGTCGGTCACCGCCATCACCACCGCGAACGCGGCGCCCTCGGCGCTCGAGACGAACCACTTCCGGCCGTCGATCGTCCAGCCGCCGCCCGCGCTCGCCGGCGCCTCGGCGGCGCGCGTCGACAGCAGCACCGGGTTCGAGCCCGGGTTGGCGGGCTCGGTCATCGCGAAGCAGCTCCGGATCGCGCCGGCGGCGAGCGGCGCGAGCCAGCGCGCGCGCTGCTCGGGGGTGCCGTGGCGGTCGAGGATCTCGAGGTTGCCGGCGTCGGGCGCCTGGCAGCCGAACGCGAGGTGGCCGAGCGGGCAGCCGCCGAGCGCCTCCGCCACGAGGGCGAACTCGACCAGCCCGAGTCCCATCCCGCCCAGCTCGCGCGGCAGCGCGGGCGCCCACAGGCCGAGGCGCTTGACCTCCTCGCGCTTGCTCATCACCGCCGTCTCGGCCTCGGCGCAGCGGCCGGCGAGCAGCAGCGGCTCGAGCGGGACCAGCTCGCGATCGACGAACACGCGCACGCGCGCGAGCAGCTCCTCGGTTGCGGCGGGGATCGCGAAGTCCATGGCGGGCCTCCGGAAGGTCGCGCGGAGTCTACTCGGCGGCACCCTTGTAGACTGCCCGCGGACGATGTCGACCGCCGAGGAGACGCTCCGCCCCGACGGCGCCGCCGGCGACCGGATCGACCGGCCGGCGCCGGTGCGGGCGGGCGAGGAGCTGGACGCCGCACGGCTCGCGGCCTACCTGCGCGCGCACCTGCCGGGCGCGGCCGCCGACCTCGCCGCGGGCGGCCTCGCGATCGAGCAGTTCCCGCGCGGCTTCTCGAACCTCACGTACCTGCTGCGCCTCGGCGACCGGCGGCTGGTGCTGCGCCGGCCGCCGGTCGGCTCGACCGTCGCCACCGCCCACGACATGGCGCGCGAGCACCGGACCC
>CAZNIX010000160.1:0-9831 GCA_964573125.1 uncultured Thermoanaerobaculia bacterium | reverse complement strand
GAGCGCGCCGAGGGCGGCCCCGGCGCGGCGCCCGCCGCCCACCGCCCGCCGAGCCCGGTGCGCAGCGCCGAGGAGGTCGTGCTGCGCTTCCTCCTCGGCGGCGCCGGGGCGCCGCCGGCCGCCGAACTGCCCCTCGCGGAGGTCTTCTTCGACGCCGAGTGCAGGAATATTTACCGCGTTTTCGTCGATCTATATGAAGCACGCGGGGCTCCCCCCGAGGCCCGGGAGGTCGTCGCCGGGCTCGGGGAGGAAGGCGCCGCCGTTGACCGTCTCGCCGCGCTTCTGCTAGAAGAGCCTCTTGGCTCGGAAGCGGAGGGGCTCCCCGAGGGGCTCTCCCGGCTGACGCGGCGCTGGCAGAAACAGCGGCAGCGCGAACTTTCCCGCGAGATCCACGAGGCGCAACGGCAAGGCGACGGCGGTCGCCTCGAGCGCCTGCGTGACGAAATGAGCGAGCTGAGCCGGCGCCTGCACGGCGGCTGAGGAGGACACGTGGCGATCGCGACCCTGGCAACGGTCGAAGAGAAGTACCCGACGGTGCGCCAGCTCATCGAGCTGGGCCAGGAGAAGGGCTACCTGCTCTACGACGAGATCTACGAGATCCTCCCCGAGGAGGTGGTCAGCCTCCCCGACGAGCTGGACGAGATCTACATCCGCTTCTCCGACCTCGGCATCGACGTCATCGACCGCCCCGAGCGCTACCAGAACCGCGAGGACCTGGAAGCGCCCCCGGGCGATTTCGAGAAGAAGGAGGAGGAGACCGCCGACTACGGCCTCGCGGTCCACGAGAAGACCAACGACCCGGTGCGCATGTACCTGCGCGAGATGGGCACCGTGCCGCTGCTCGACCGCGAGGGCGAGGTCGAGATCGCCCAGCGCATCGAGAAGGGCGAGTGGATGATCTACGAGGCGCTGTGCGAGAACCCGGTGGTCCTGCGCGAGCTGCTGCGCCTCAACGAGCTGGCCCAGAAGGACAAGGGCCTCCTGCGCGAGCTGACCGACGGCGACGAGACCGTCGACCCCAAGGCCGCCGACCGCATCAAGCGCAACCTCGAGATCTTCGCCCGCATCGCGGTCAACGACAAGGAGATCGCCGACCACCGCAAGCGCCAGAAGCGGTGCAAGGCGGGGGGCGACAAGTACCAGGAGATCGAGCGCGAGATCGACCGCGTGGTGGCCAAGATCGCGAAGGACATCCGCTCGATCGACTTCTCCCTCCAGGCGCGCAACCGGATGGTCGACTTCTTGAAGGACATCGACCGCCAGTTCTCGCGCCACGAGCGCGACATCTCGCGCGCCCAGACCGCGCTCAAGCGCGAGGCCAACGAGGAGCTGCAGGCGCTGCACCGCCGGCGGATCGAGAAGTACCGCGGCAAGATCAAGGAGCTCGACGCGCGCTACGGCACCACCCACGCCGAGATCGCGAACACGATCAAGAAGATCCGCGAGGGCGAGGCGATCTGCGAGCGCGCCAAGGAGGAGCTGATCGTCGCCAACCTCCGGCTGGTGGTCTCGATCGCGAAGAAGTACACCAACCGCGGCCTCCAGTTCCTCGACCTCATCCAGGAGGGCAACATCGGCCTGATGAAGGCGGTCGAGAAGTTCGAGTACCGCCGCGGCTACAAGTTCTCGACCTACGCCACCTGGTGGATCCGCCAGGCGATCACGCGCGCGATCGCCGACCAGGCGCGGACCATCCGCATCCCGGTGCACATGATCGAGACCATCAACAAGCTCACCCGCACCAGCCGCTCGCTGGTGCAGGAGCTGGGGCGCGAGCCGACCGCCGAGGAGATCGGCGAGCGCATGGACCTGCCGGCGTCGAAGGTGCGCAAGATCATGAAGATCGCGCAGGAGCCGATCTCGCTCGAGACCCCGATCGGCGAGGAGGAGGACTCCCACCTCGGCGACTTCATCGAGGACAAGAGCGCGGTGTCGCCGATGGACTCGGTGATCTTCGGCAACCTGAAGGAGCAGACCCGCGGCGTGCTCAAGACCCTGACTCCGCGCGAGGAGCTGGTGCTCAAGATGCGCTTCGGCGTCGGCGAGGGCTCCGAGCACACCCTCGAAGAGGTCGGCAAGAGCTTCAACGTCACCCGCGAGCGCATCCGCCAGATCGAGTCCAAGGCGCTGCGCAAGCTCCGCCACCCGAGCCGGTCGAGCAAGCTCAAGCCGTTCCTCGACCAGACGGCGTAACAGGCGGCGGGCGGGCCGGCCTATTCGACGGCGTAACAGGCGGCGGGCGGGCCGGCCTATGGTCCCGGCGAGACGACCATGCGCCCGACGCTGATCGACCTCCCGCTCCCCGGCGGGCTGCACTTCCCGGTCGGCGCCTACGGGACGCTGCTCGTGCTCGGCATGCTCGCCGCGGCCTGGGTCTCGGGCCGGCACGGCCGGCTCCTCGGGTTGCGCCGGCGCGACGCGTTCGATCTCGGGCTGTGGCTGCTCGCCGCGGGCGTGGCCGGGGCGCACCTGCTCTACCTCGCCGCCAACTACGAGACCTACTTCGCCGGCGGGGAGACGGGGGCGGGGTGGACCGCCTCGCTCTCGCGCGGCGGCATGGCCTACTACGGCGGCCTGGCGGCGGCGTTCCCCGTGCTCTGGCTGTGGGGGCGGCGGCGGGGCATCCCGTACCCCGACCTGCTCGACTTCGTCGCCCCGCTCGGCGCGCTCGGCCTCGCCGTCACCCGCGTCGGCTGCTTCCTCAACGGCTGCTGCTACGGGACGCCGAGCGGCCTGCCGTGGGCGGTCGCGTTCCCGCCGGGGAGCCAGCCGCAGCAGGCGCAGGCGGCGCTCGGCCTGGTCGCTTACGGCACCCCTTCGCTCCCCGTGCACCCGGTCCAGCTCTACGAGTTCGCGGCCGCCCTGGCGATGTTCGGGTGGCTGTGGGCGCGCTTCCCGCGGCGGCGCTTCGCCGGCGAGGTCGTGGTCGCGTTCGGCTTCCTCTACGGGATCTGGCGCTTCGCGGTCGAGGGGCTGCGCGCCGACTCCGAGAGCTGGCGGCCGGGAGCGCACGCGCTGACCTTCAACCAGGGGCTGAGCCTGGTCGTGATCGCCGTCGCCGGCCTCGGCTGGTGGGCGGTGCGCCGCGCCGCGCGGCCGCCCTGGTCGAAGGGACCGCCGGCTGCCGGTGGGCCGGCGGAAGACGGTCCGGCGCGGTCGGTGTAACGCGGTGCTATAGTTCCTCGCCAGTCCAACCCAACGCGGCGGTCTCGATCCTCCCGTCCGAGACGACGTCCGGCGTTTCGCGTGGGTCGATATGCGTGGGATGTCGTTAGCGGCTCGGCGCGGTGCGGTCGTCGGCCCCGCGCTCCCTCTCCTCTTCACCGTTCTGGCCGGCGTCTCGCTCGCGGCCTGCGCGCCGCGGCTGACCGTCCGCCCCCAGGCCCTTTCCGGCTCGTTCAGCGGCGAGACCGAGGACGGGGTCCCGATCGTCTTCACCTTCATCGAGACCACCGAGGCCTTCCGCGGCGAGGGCACGATCGACGGCCGCCCGGTGGTCGTCGCGGGCGCCGTCGGCTGGCGCGGCGTCGGCACGCTCGCCGGTGAGGACGGCACCGCCGAGCTGATCGAGCTGTCGCTGGCCGCCGACGGCGGCAGCGTCGTGCTCGAGCGGTTCGGTGGCGAGCCGGTGTCGCTCGACCGGGTCGGCCCGGCGCCGGCGGCGGCGCCGGCGGGCCCGTTCAGCGGCCGCTACCGCGCGACCGAGGGCCGCGCGGTTCTCGCCCAGGTGACGCTGGTCCAGAGCGGCGAGCTGATCGCCGGCGTCGGCGTCGTCGCCGGCGACCCGGCGGGCATCGCCGGCCGGACCACCGGCCCGCGCGCAGCGGAGGGCGTGGTGACGCTCCTCGACGGCAGCCAGACCCGTATCTCGGCCGAGCTGGCCGCCGACGGCCGGTCGCTCGTCGTCCGCGGCTACGGCGAGCCGCTGACGCTGACGCGGGTAGGTGGGCGATGAGGAGCCGGATCCTGCTCGCCGTCGTGGTGCTCGGCGCGATCGTCGCCTGGGCGCGCTGCTACGATCCGAAGGGCCCAATCCTTCCCGACTCGGTTTTCTTCCTCGGCTGTTTCAACGGCGCGGTGACCGAGCCGCCGATCGGAGGCAACGTCACGGTGGTGATCGAGGAGGTGAACATCGAGCCCGGCGGCATCGCCGGCCCGATGACCGGCTGCATCCAGACGGTCATCGGCCTCAAGGTACAGTTCTCTACGCTCTCGGGGAGCCTGGACCCGGAGACCAGCCAGCGGGCGGTGATGACCGCGATGCCCGCCGGCGGCGACACGCCGTTCGACCTCCTGATCGCGCGCGAACCCGTCGGCGCGGCCGACGCCGTCGAGATCGACGTGACGAACGCCGGTGGCGCGCCGTTCACCCAAGCGGCGAACCTGGCGCGCTGCTCGCCGAAGGCTACCTGTTCGGCGCTCGCGGCCTCGATGCGGTCGGCACCGGAGCCGGTGCTGGAGCTGCCATGAAGAACCTCGAGCCAAACCCGGCGGCGGGCGCGGCCACGCCGAGGGGCTGGATGCCGGGCAGGACCTTCGCGGCCGTCCTCGCCGCGTTCACTCTCGCCCCGGCCGCCGGCGCCCAGGGGCCCGCCGACCCACGCTTCTTCGGCACCTACTGCCAGCCGCGGTCGCAGGACTTCTGCAAGTCGATCCCGTTCCTGCCCGACCCCTGCGTGACGTTGAGCGGCACGCGGATCAGCCTCGACCACCTCGAGGTCCCTGCCGGCGGCACGATCCGCGGCGGCGGCACGTTCCGCCTCGACGGCAAGCCGGGCTCGCTCGCGGTGGCCGGCAGCGTGACCGGCCTCGGGCGCGCGCGCCTCGCCGGCACCATCCCCGCGCTCGGCGATGGGAACATGCGCCAGCAGGGCACCGCGACGCTCTCCTCCGACGGCATCAAGCTGCGCGCGAGCGTGCAGAACCGCACGGTCTTCCTGCGCAAGGACGCCTGCGGCAACGCCGCCCCGGTAGTGACGCTCACGGCGCCGTCCGGGCCAACTTTCAACTTCGGCCAACCGGTCTTCCTCGACGGCCGGGTGATCGACGAGGACTTGGGCTTCCCGCTCGAGCGGATGGTCTTCCAGTCCAACCGCCAGTCGCCCATGCCCGGCTTCCTGAGCGCGGCCGGGCAGACGCCCGGCTTCGTCGCGACCGGCCTCGTGCCCGGCAGCCATCGCGTGACGTTGACCGTCACCGACAGCGGCGGCCTGACCGGCTTCGCGTTCGTCGACGTGACGATCGTCGACCGCCCGCCCGAGACGCCGGTGATCTTCCTGCCCGCCGAGAGCGCGACCCTGGCCGCCGGCGCCCCGGTCCTGCTCCAGGGCCACGCCCACGACCCCGACACCGGCTTCCTGCCCGACGCGTCCCTCGCCTGGTCGGCGCAGCTCGTCCCCGGCGGTCCCTTCGTGCCGCTCGGCTTCGGCCACGAGACCTCGACCGTCTTCGCCGACCCCGCCGACCCGGTGCGCCTCCGCCTGACCGCCACCTCGACTGCCGGCGGCGGCCAGGCGCACGCCGAGCGCACCGTGCGGGTGGTCGCCGGAACCGGCGACGCCCCGCCGGTGGTGGTGATCCGCGAGCCCGACCGGCTGACCGTCGGCGGCTCGCTGGTGCGCAGCTACGCCGCCAAGGAGACCGTGCACTTCGTCGCCAGCGCCTTCGACCCCGAGGACGCGGTCGGCGACCTCCAGCTCCGCTGGACCTTCATCGCCCTCACCGGCCTCGATGGCGCGCCCCACCCGGCGCCGCCGGTGCCCAACCCGGACGACGAGGACGGCCTGACCGCCGACGTCGACTTCCCGCCCGGCGGCACAATCTTCTACCGCGTCGTCTTCGAGGCCAAGGACTCGGCGGGCCAGGCGACGAGCGACAGCATCCAGATCGTCGTCTCCTCGAACATCCTCCTGTGACCGCGGGGCCGGCTCAAACCGGCCCGCGGCGCGGAGGGACTTTTCGACCGCCCTCGCCGCGTTGACACCGGACGCCGGAGGGCCTAGCATCTTGGCCCCCCGGGGCCTCGGCTCACGATGCCCCGCACGTTCCTGGGTAGCTCAGTGGTAGAGCGATCGGCTGTTAACCGATTGGTCGGGGGTTCGAATCCCTCCCCAGGAGCCATCCATGCGGTCCACCAGTTGGAGGGCCGCGCCATCGCCTCCTACTTGAGCTCGCGCGGCGTTCTCTGCTGACGGCCCTCTGACTTCGCGCGCGAGCGCACTCCTGTGGTCGAGTCCCGCGCAGGTTCGGCCGGAACCAGCACCGGTGCGCTGCGCCCCCAGGATTCGCTCGACAAAGATAACGGAGTGCGTTACCTTTTGAGGGTGATTCCTGTCCAGATGCGCCCCCTGTCCGCACCCGAGCTGATCGACGATCTGGCGTCGCGGGGGCAGCACCACTTCACGACCCACGAGGCCGCGGCCCTGCTCGGCTCGTCGATGGTCGCCGCACGCGCAGCCCTGCGGCGGCTCGTGCACAAGGGAATCGTCGCCACTCCCCACCGCGGGTTCCACGTGATCGTCCCTCCGGAGTATCGGCGGCTCGGCTGCCTGCCCGCCGAGCAGTTCGTGCCGCAGCTCATGGACCACCTCGGCCTGGACTACTACGCGGCGCTCCTCACCGCAGGGCGTTACCACGGCGCGGCGCACCAGCAGCCACAGATCTTCCAGGTCATGGTCGCGAGGAACCGGCCCCCGATCGCCTGCGGAGGCGTCCGGGTCGCCTTCATCGCCCGGCGCAACGTGGCCGATGTGCCGAAGGTGCGCTTCAACACGCCGCGGGGCCGTCTCGCCGTCTCTACGCCCGAGGCGACGGCGTTCGATCTCGCGGGCTACCCGCAGCACGCGGGCGGGCTCGACAACGTCGCCACCGTCCTGTCGGAGCTCGCGGAGATTCTGGATCCCGCGGCCCTGGCCTCTCTCGCATCTCTGTCTCCGGTGCCGTGGTCGCAGAGGCTCGGCTACCTCCTCGACCACGTCGGCGCCGGCGAGAAGACCGAGCCGCTCGCGCGGTACGTGGCGGAGGTGGTGAACGAGACCACGGCGCTCCTGCCGAGCATGCCGGCGGGGGATTCGCCGCAAGATGCGCGGTGGCGACTGCTAGTGAACTACCGGGTGGAGCCCGAGGTGTGATCCCCCTCGATTTCATCACCGAGTGGCGCCGGTCGGCGCCTTGGATCGAGGACTCCCAGGTCGAGCAGGACCTCATCCTCAGCCGCGCGCTAGTGGAAGTCTTCGGCGCAGCCGAGGCCGCGAAGGCCTTCTCCTTCCGTGGCGCGATGGCGCTTTACAAGCTGCATCTGACCCCGCCCGCGCGGTACTCCGAGGACATCGACCTGGTGCAGATCGCGCCCGGCCCGATCGGCGGCGCGCTCGATGCCGCGCGGGCGCGGCTCGATCCCTGGCTCGGCGCCCCGCGGCGCACGCTCAAGGAAGGCCGTGTCGTGCTGCTTTACAGGATGCGGTCCGAGGGCCCGACGCCGCTGCCGATGCGCCTCAAGATCGAGATCAACTCGCGGGAGCACTTCAGCGCATATCCGCTCGTCGAGCGGGGCCTCGAAGTGCGGTCGCGCTGGTTCTCCGGCGGTGCGCTCATCAAGACCTACCGGCTCGATGAGCTTCTCGGGACGAAGCTGCGTGCGCTCTACCAGCGGAAGAAGAGCCGTGACCTCTTCGACCTCTGGACGGCACACCGTGCGACCGAGGTCGATCCGGCGCGCGTGGTCTCCAGCTTCCTGCGCTACCTGGACGAGGCCGGCCTGCGGGTCAGCCGCGCGGAGTTCGAAGCGAACCTGACGGCCAAGCTCGCCGACCCGATGTTCGGGCGGGACATCGAGCTGCTGCTCGCGCCCCACGCTGTCTGGGACATGCACGACGCCGCGCGCTACGCCCGCGAGGAACTGCTCGCCCGCCTGCCCGGCGCTCCATGGAGGGGAGAAGAGCGGTGAGGGCACGCACATCGCCGGACCGCGGCTCGAGGCCCGGAGTGTCCCCCCGCGCGCGGCCGCTCGGCCGGCAGCGATAAGCTCGCTCGTCTCGACGAGTCAGAGGGGGGACTTCAGTGGGTGCGATCCGCGAGTTCATGGACCGGAACTTCCGGCACTTCAACGCCCGCGAGACGGTCGCGGCGGCGCGCGCGTACGAGGCGCATCTCGCGGCCGGGGGCGAGATGCTGGTGACCCTGGCCGGCGCGATGTCGACCGCCGAGCTGGGGATCACGCTCGCGCGGATGATCCGCGCCGGCAAGGTCCACGCGATCTCGTGCACCGGCGCCAACCTCGAGGAGGACGTTTTCAACCTGGTCGCCCACGGCGAATACGAGACGCTCCCGCATTGGCGGGGCTTGTCGGCCGAGATGGAACGCGACCTCTACGAGCGCGGCATGAACCGGGTCACCGACACCGCGATCCCCGAGGACGTGATGCGCGAGCTGGAGCACCGGATGATCGAGCGCTGGTCGCGCGCCTGCGCCGAAGGGGTGAGGAAGACCGAGCCCGAGTTCATGATGGAGCTGCTCCTCTCGGGCGAGCTCGAGCACGCGTACCAGGCCGACCCCCAGGACTCGTGGCTGATGGCGGCGGCGAAGTCCGGCATCCCCGTCTTCGCGCCCGGCTGGGAGGATTCCACCCTCGGCAACATGTTCGGCGCCGCGGTGATGCGCGGCGCGGTCCCGCACCACCAGTGCGTCAAGACCGGCACCGAGCAGTTCCAGAGGCTCATGGAGTGGTACCTCGCACACCACGGCGGCGGCGCGCGGCCGTCGGTCGGCTTCTTCCAGATCGGCGGCGGCATCGCCGGCGACTTCGCGATCTGCACCGTGCCGGCGCTGATCCAGGACCTGCAGCTCGAGGACACGCCGTTCTGGGGCTACTTCTGCCAGATCTCCGACGCCCCGGCCTCCTACGGCGGCTACTCGGGCGCGGTGCCGAACGAGAAGATCACCTGGGGCAAGCTCGACGTCGCGACGCCGAAGTTCGTCATCGAGTCCGACGCCACGATCGTGGCGCCGCTCGTCTTCGCCTACGTCCTCGGCGATTGACCGCCGACCGCGGAGGCCCCGGCGATGCTCCACACCCACGACCACGACGGCGGCGCGATCCGCGAGCTGCGCCTCGACCGGCCGCCGGTCAACGCGCTCGTCCCCGAGCTGCTCGCGGCGCTCGCGGCGGCGGTCGAGTCGGCGCCCGCAGCCGGCGCCCGCGCGCTCGTCGTCTCCGGCCGGCCGGGGTACTTCTCGGCCGGGCTCGACGTGCCGCACCTGCTCGGCCTCGACCGCGCCGGCATCGCGGCGCTGATGGCGAGCCTCTTCGGCGCGCTGCGCGCGCTCGCGTTCTCGCCGGTGCCGGTCGCGGCCGCGGTCACCGGCCACAGCCCGGCCGGCGGTGCGGTTCTGGCGCTGATGTGCGACCGGCGGGTGATGGCCGCGGGCGCGGCCGACCGGCCGTTCCGGATCGGCCTCAACGAGATCGAGGTCGGGCTGCCGGTCCCGCCCGCTATCTACACCGCGATGGCACGCCGCACCGGACCGCGCGTCGCCGAGCGGCTCAGCCTCGAGGGGCTCCTGGTCGACTCCGCCGAGGCGCTCGCGATCGGCCTGGTCGACGAGCTGGCGCCGGCCGGGCAGGTGGTCGAGCGCGCGCTCGACTGGTGCCGGTCGCTGCTCGCCCGCCCGCCCGCCGCGCTCGCGGCCACCCGCGCGGTCGCGCGCGCCGATCTCCACGCCGCGTTCGCCGGCTTCGCGGACCAGGTCGGCGGCTTCGTCGACGCCTGGTTCGGCGCCGAGACCCAGGCCGCGATGCGCGCGCTGGCGGCGAGGCTGGCGGCGCGGGGGGCG
>CAZNIX010000159.1:0-9864 GCA_964573125.1 uncultured Thermoanaerobaculia bacterium | reverse complement strand
CTCCAGGGCCTCGCCGGCGCGCTCGCCACCGAGCGCTGCGACCCCGGCGGCGAGCGCGCGCACGGTCTCCCGCCCCTCGGGCAGGAACGCGCCGAGGTCGTCCGCGTGCGGCGGGCCGGGTGGGGTCGAGTGCGCGTCCATCGGGGTCACCGGGCCGGCGGCGGCGTCAGGAGGCCGCCGGCAGCTCGAACCGCGCGAGCCGCTGGTTGAGCCCGGCGGCCAGCTCCTGGAGCCGTTCCGCGGTCCGCCGCCCGCCGGCCACCGTCTGGTCGGTCTGGCGCGCCAGCTCGGCGATCGCGCTCACGCTGCCGCTCACCTGCTCGATGCTCGCCACCTGGCTCGCGGTCTGGCTGGAGATCTGCTGCGCCAGCTCGGCCGACGCGCTCGAGATCTGGGCGATCTGCTCGAGCCGCTCGCCGGCCTGCTGGGCGAGCCGGAAGCCGGTCTCGACCTCGACCGTGCCCGCCTCCATCGCGCCCACCGCGTCGTGGATCTCGGCCTGCACCGACTTGATCAGCCCGGCGATGCGCTTCGACGACGCCGCGGACTCCTCGGCCAGCTTGCGCACCTCGTCGGCGACCACCGCGAAACGGGCGCCCTGCTCGCCGGCGCCCGAGGCCTCGATCGCGGCGTTGAGCGCGAGCAGGTTGGTCTGCGACGAGATCCCGGAGATGGTGTCGACGATCTCGGAGATCTCGAGCGAGCGGTCGCCGAGCGCCTTGATGCGGCGGGCGATCCCCTGCACCTCGGCGCGGATGCGCTGCATGCTCGCCAGGCTGTCGCCGACCACCTGCTGGCCGGTGCGCGCCGCCTCGAGCGCCTGGCGGGCGGCGCCCGAGGAGGCGACCGCGCGCTCGGAGACCTCGCGCACCGAGCCGGTGACGTCGGTGACGCTCTCGGCCGCCCGGCGCGTCGCCGCGAGCTGCGACTCGACGCCGACGCCGATCTCGTCGGTGGCGCGGATCACCTGGTCGGCGCTCGCGGCGACGGTGTCGGCCGCGCCGCGCACGCCGGCGAGCGTGGTCGCGATCTCCTCGACCATCAGGTTGATCGAGTCGACGACGCTGCCGAGCACGTCCTCGGTGACCGCGCCGCGACTGCGCAGGTCGCCCTGGGCGATGTCGCGGGTGACGCGCAGGAACTGGCGGATGTTCTCCTGCAGCGCCTCGCGCCGGCTCCGCTCCTCGTCGCGCTCGGCCTCGGTCACGACCAGGCCGCGCAGGCGGCGGATCGAGTCGTTGAAGGTGCGCGTGAGCTGGCCGACCTCGTCGGTCGAGGCCACGCGCACGGTGCGCGACAGGTCGCCGCGGCCGACGTTGCCGGCGACCTTGACCAGCGCCCGGATCGGGCGCACGAGGCGAGCCGAGAACATGACCGTGAACAGCACCGCGACGAGCGCGACCATCGCCTGGATGACCAGCAGGTTGAGGTTGAGGTCGCGCACCTCCTCGAGGATCGACTCCTGGTCCATGCCGACGCGGACGACGCCGCCGCCCGCGACCGGCCGGGTGAGGTCGAGCACGCTCGCCTGGCCGGCGCCCACCGGGCGGGCGACCATCAGCGTGCGCGCCGCGCCCGGCTCCGCCGCCGCCGGCGCCGCGGCGAGCGCCGCCGGCAGGCGCCCGCGGTAGGAGCTGGCCACCGGCCGGCCGGAGCGCTCGTAGACCACCAGGTAGGTCACGCCGGCGATCTGCTCGAAGCTCGCGACCAGGGTCTGGACGGCGGCGGCGTCGCCGGCGGCGAGCGGCGGCGCCGCCGAGCTGGCGAGGCCCTGGGCGATCGCCTCGCCCTTCGAGCCCGCCTCGGCGAGCATGCGCGCCTGGAGCGCGGTCGAGGTCGCGAACGCCGAGATCAGCGCCAGCACCGCGAGCGAGACCACGATCAGCAGGATGATCTTCGCCTGCAGGCCCGGCCCGCGGACGCGGACCTTGGGCGCCGCCGGCTGGGCCGGCGCCGGCACCGCCTGGGGCCGGCTGCGGCCGGGCCCGGGGAGCCGCCGCACCGGGGCGACGCTCCGCTCGCTCTCCTCGACGCCCTGAACCTCTTGCAGTGGAGCTTCCATCGTCGTCCTCCTCCCGAATCGGCAATCGAGCGCCGGCGGCCGTCCCCGGGCCTCAGCCGGCGCGTTTCACCCTCGGTTTCACCCTCAGGGCATCGATCATCCGCGGTACGTCGATCAGAACGGCGCGGCCGCGCGCGAGCGCCAGCTCGCCGCGGCCGTACGCGCGCAGGCCGTCGGGCAGCCCATCGCCGAGCGCCGTGACGCGCTCGTCCGGGCAGGGCTCGAAGCCGAGGATCTCCTCGACCGCGAGCGCCACCCGCAGCTCCTCGCCGCCGGCGACCAGCGCGCGCAGCGGCCACGGCCAGGGGGTCACCGGCAGTCCGAGCAGCGGGCGGGCGTCGACCACCGGCAGCACGGTGCCCTGGGCGTTGGCGAGGCCGAGCAGGTGCGGCGGACCGGTCGGCACCCGCGTCCACGACTCGATCTCGACCACCCGGCCGCCGGCGCCGGCGAGCGCCGCCAGCACCCGCCGGCCGAGGCGGAAGACCAGCGCCCGCGGCACCGCCCGCGGCGACGGACCGGCGGCCGGCAATGGCGCCGGCGCCGGGCGGGGTTCGCCCGGGACCGCCATCAGGCGTGGCGGGCGACCAGGTCGACCAGGCGGTCGGCGCTGAACGGTTTGGTCAGGTAGTCGGTCGCGCCCTGCAGCATCCCCCACTCGACGTCGGTCGGCTCCTTCTTCGAGCTGATCAGGACGATCGGCAGCTCGCGGGTGCCGTCGGACCGGCGCAGCGCGCGGAGGATCTGGAAACCGTTTCGTTCCGGCAGGACGACGTCGAGCAGGAGCAGGTCCGGGCGTTCCCTTGCGATCCGCTGCTCGAGGTCGGTGGCGTCGAGCGCCGCGCTCACCTGGTGGCCGGCGGACCTCAACGCGCGTTCGATGAAATCGATGGCTTCCTGCGCATCATCTACCACAAGCACTCTCGCCATGATATCACTCCATTTGATAGACAAGATGGACGATAACGCTAACCGGCCCTCCCTTCTCGCCCGCCCGCAAGCATCGGATGGGCGACCATACACCGGCGCCGCGGAGGCCCGCAACAGGAAAACGTTGCTATTCGACGGCTTCGAACAGCGCGACTTCGAACCATGAATATTAAGCCAATGATGCGGCCGATGATGCGGCCGATGATGCGGCCAAGGATGCGGCCCGGACGGCCGCGGTCAGCCGGCCTGTGCGACCAGCAGGACGACCGCGAGCGCGGCGAGCACGGCGAGCACCAGGAGCAGGATCTTCCAGGCGCTCTTCGGGTAGTCGCCGGCGATCTTGCCGCTGGCGCCGTTGACCACGACCTGGAACGAGCGCCGGCCGAAGTCGTAGCGCAGCAGCCAGACCGGCGCCAGCAGGTGCTTGAAGGTCTGGCCGCTGAACTCGGGGCGGAGCTCGAGGTTGCGGTGGGTGTCGCCGGGCACCGCCCGCGCGCACATCGCGCGCAGCTCCCGGACCATCGCCTCGCGCGCCTCGCCGGCGGCGTCGAGCAGCACGACCTGGTAGTGCTCGACCACGAAGCCGGAGAGGAAACCGGTGTCGTAGGGCTTCAAGCGGTCGAACGGGAACGGCTCGACGCGCGCGAGCAGCCGCCGCTCGACGCCGCGGGTTCCGGCCACCGGGCGGTCGTCGAAGAAGTGCTCGACGACGCCGGCGGCCGGCTCCCAGCGCACGTGGCGCACCCGGCGGGTCGCCTTCTTCCCCTGGGCGTCGCGGTAGGTCTCGGTGGTGTAGTAGTAGTGGCCGGCCTCGGCGGTCCACGGGCAGCGCGCGCGGGCGTCGAACGTCCAGTACGGGAGGTAGACGCCGCGCACGGTGTCGACCAGCGCGCGGCGCTTGAGCGCGCCGGGCGCGAACCAGCGCGAGCCGAACCAGCGCCGGAGGTTGTCGCGCACCGCGCCCTCGCCGACCGCGAACGGCAGCACGCTCTCGGGCCGGATCGGCGCCTTGATCTCCTCGTAGGCGACCAGCTCGGGCGAGCCGCAGAAGTCGCAGCGCTGGCCGACGCGAGCGGGGTCGAAGACCGACACCGCCTGGCACGAGCGGCAGCGCACCGCGCGGCGCTCGGTCTGCCAGCCGCGCTTCTCCTCGGGCAGGTCGCGCAGCGCGGCAGCGAGGTCGAGCTCGCGCACCTCGCCCCCGGCGCCGACCTCGAACGGCGCGGCGGTGCCGCAGTAGGGGCAGACCAGCTTGCGCTCGGCCGGGTGCCACTCGGCCTGCGCGCCGCAGGCCGGGCACGGGTGCTTGGCGAGGGCGGCGACCTCGGGCATCGGGAGCTCGCGCGGACCGCCGTCAGCCGGCGAGGAAGGCGTCGAGCGCGGCGCGCGAAATGCGCCACGCCGAGCCGATCTTCTTCCCCTTCAGCTCGCCCGACTCGAGGACGCTCATCACGTCGGCCTCGCCGACGCCGAGCGCTTTCGCGGCGTCGGCCGGGGTGAGCAGCTCGGGGAGCCCGGGCGCGGCGGCTCCCGGTGCGGCGCCGCCCGCCGCCCCCGCCACGCCGGCGAGCGCACCGCCGCCGGGCGGCGCGAGGCCCTGCTGCTGCATGAGCTGCTGGGCGATCGACAGCCCGACCGCCAGCTCGCTCGCCATGCCGCCGGCGCCGGCGCCGGCGCCGCTCTCCATCCCCTTGCCCACCTGGTACTTGACGAAGGCGTTGAGGTCGCCGATCGCGGCCATGCTCGAGCGCTTGTCGATCGCTTCCTCGACCTCGGGCGGCACCGAGACGTTCTCGACGATGAAGCTCGTGATCTCCAGGCCGTAGCGCGCGCCGACCACCGGGTTGATCAGCGGCAGGAGCGCCTCGCCCAGCTCGGTGTAGCGGGTGGCGGCGTCGAGCACCGGCACCTTCGAGGTCGCGAGCGCGTCGGAGAAGACGCTGACGATCCGCGAGCGCATGGTGTCGGCGAACTCCTCGAGCCGGAAGTTGTGGTCCGAGCCCGCGACCTCCTTGAGGAAGAGCTTGGGGTCGACGATGTGGAAGTCGTAGGTGCCGAACGCGCGCGCGCGGACGATGCCGAAGTCGGCGTCGCGCAGCATCAGCGGGTTCGACGTGCCCCACTTGTTGCCGGTGAAGAGGCGAGTGGTCAGGTAGTAGACGTCGGCCTTGAACGGCGACTCGAAGCCGTACTTCCACGACTTGAGCCGGGTCAGGATCGGGATGTTGTCGGTGGTCAGCGTGTGCTTGCCCGGCCCGAACGTGTCGCCGAACTCGCCGAGGTAGAGGAACTGCACGGTCTGCGACTCGCGGACGATGAGCTGGGCGCCGTTCTTGATCGCCTTGTCCTCGTCCGGGTAGCGCCAGGAGAGGGTGTCGCGCGAGTCGTCGGTCCACTCGATGATGTCGATCAGCTCGCCCTTGATGAAGTCCATCAGGCCCATGGCTGGGTCCCCCGCGGTGGTGGAGTAGGTCGGAACGGGGATTCTAACCGCTCGTGGCGCCGATGGGGAGGGCCCCTGCGGCGGTCGCGGGCGGGCGGATAGGATCGGGCGCGCCGAGAGGAGAGGAGGCCCCGCCTGCACGCCAACGAGACGCTGCTCGACCTCGTGCTCGAGCTCCAGGGGCTCGACCGGGTGCCGCGCGCCGGCTGGGTGCTGCGCGGCGTGCCCGACGCCGAGAGCGTGACCGAGCACTCGTGGCACGTGGTGTTCCTGGTCTGGGCGCTCGGCTCGCGGATCGACGGGCTCGACGTCGCGCGCGCGGTCGAGATCGCGCTCGTCCACGACCTGGCCGAGCTGCGCCTGGGCGACCTGCCGCGCACCGCCGCCCGCTACCTGCCCGCGGGGGCCAAGAAACAGGCCGAGCGGGCGGCGATGGCCGAGATCCTCGCCCCGCTGCCGGCGCGGGCGCGCGCGCTCTACGCCGAGTACGAGGCCGGCGAGAGCGCCGAGGCGCGCCTGGTCAAGGCCTGCGACAAGCTCCAGCTCATGGTCAAGGTCAGCGCCTACGAGCGCTGGGGCGCGGGCGCGCTCGGCGAGTTCTGGGACCACCCCGACAACTTCCCCGACGGCGGTTTCGCGCCGGTCCGGGAGCTGTTCGAGGCGCTGCGGGCGCGGCGCGAGGGCCGGCGCTAGCGGATCAGGCGCGAATCTCGTCGGGATCGCCGAGGCGGTAGCTCGTGCTCCGGCCGCCGCCGGGGTTCTGGACGAGGATGCCGCGACTCAGCAGCTCGCGGACGTCGCGCAGCGCGGTGTCGCTCGAGCACTTCGCGACCTTGGCATACTTCGACGTCGTGAGATGTCCTTTGAAGTCGTCGAGCATCCGGTTGACTACCTTGCGCTGTCGCTCGTTGACCGGTCGGAGGTTGATGCGCTGCCAGAGCCGGGCCTTCGCGAGCACCGAGGCGAGCGACCGGCCTGCGTCGTCGAGCGTGCGGTCGAGCGAGCCGAGGAACCACGCTAGCCAGGCGGTGATGTCGAGGCTCGCGCGCTGCGCGGACTCGAGCTGGAGGTAGTAGTCCCGGCGCTGCGACTCGAGCCCCGACGACATGCTGTAGAAGCGGTCGCGAACGCCGTCGGCCTGCGCGAGCGCCAAGTCCGCGATCGCGCGGCCGATGCGCCCATTGCCGTCGTCGAAGGGGTGAATCGTGACAAACCAGAGGTGGGCGACCCCCGCCTTCAACACCGGATCGATTCCCGGCCGCGATCCGAACCACTCGAGAAACCGGCCCATCTCCGTGTCGAGCCGCCCGGCGGCGGGCGCCTGAAAGTGTACCCGCTCCTTGCCGATGGGACCGGAGACGACCTGCATCGGACCGGTCTCGTCGGTGCGCCAGGCTCCGACGGTGATCCGGGTCATGCCGCTGCGCCCGGTGGGGAAGAGCGCCGCGTGCCACCCGAACAGGCGCTCCGCGGTGAGCGGCCGGTCGAAGTTGCGCGTCGCATCGAGCATCATCTCGACGACGCCGTCGACGTCCCGTCCCGGCTCGGGCAGCCCCGCGACGTCGAGCCCGAGCTTGCGGGCGATCGACGAGCGGACCTCCTCCGGGTTCAGAGTCTCGCCCTCGATCGCCGAGGAGTGCACGACCTCGGCGGTGAGCGTGACCAGGCTCGCCTCCGTGCGCAGCTCGAAGCCCAAGGCCTCCATCCTCCCGAGGAGCTTGCCCTGCTTGTGGCGCACGCCGGCGAGCGGCTCCGCGAGCGCCTCGGCGTCCCATGTGAGCCGCGGCCACCCGGGCCTCTCGTGGATGAAGTTCATATTCACCGCGCCCTATGCGGCGATTCTACCCAAGAGCCGATGATTCGCCGCAGAAAGTGCGGCGAATGGTCGCCTCATTCACCGCAGACCTGCCCCGTCCCGCCTCGCCGCTCCTTCGCCCGGTAGCGGTGGCCGCCGCTAGCACAGGCGGTCGCCGCGCAGCGCCGCGAGCGCCGCCGCGAGCGTCGCCTCCGGCGGGCCGGAGGTGTCGAGGCGGGTGAGGCGCGCCGCGGTCGCCGCGCCCGGCGGCTCGAAGCGCTCGGCGAGCGCCTCGTAGACCTCCCGGTAGGCGTCGGAGACGCCGCCGCGGCGCACCTCGAGGCGCCGCCGCGCCTCCGCGGCGGTCGTCGCGCACAGGAAGACCCGCGCCGGCACGCACCAAGCGCGGGCGGCGTCGAGGAATCCGCGCCGCTCGGCCTCGCGCCAGAACGTCGCGTCGACCACCACCCGGCCGCCCTCGAACAGGTGCCGCTCGGCGCGCTCGCGGCAGACCGCGTAGGCGCGCTCGTTCCACGCCGCGGTGTAGATGCCGCGGTCCACCGGCGCGCGCGCCGACTCGCCGGGCTCGATCCCGGCCAGCTCCTTGCGCACCGCGTCGCTCGCCACCACGGTGAAGCCGGCGGCGGCGGCCAGCCCCTCGGCGAGCCGGCTCTTGCCGCTCGCGGGCAGGCCGGCGGCGAGCGCGAGGCAGGGGCGCTCGGCGGGCGGCGCGAGCAGGCGCAGGGCGAGGAGGAAGTGGGCGCGCGCGCGCTGCAGCTCCCGCCAGCGCTGCCCCGCCGGCACCTCCTCCTCGCCGAGCGTCATGCTCTCGACCTTGCCGCGGGTGACCGCGCGGTAGGCGGTGTAGTGGGGCAGCAGCAGCCGGCCCGGCTCGTCGCCCGCGGCCGCGAAGTAGGAGTCGGTGAAGGCCCGGGCGAGGTCGTCGCGGCCGTGGTACGCGAGGTCCATGGCCAGAAACGCCGCGTCGGAGACCGGATCGGCGTAGCGGAAGCGCTCGTTGAACTCGATGCAGTCGATGATCGCCAGGTCGTCCGGGGGCTCGCGGCCGGGCAGCGAGTAGACGTGGTCGAGGTGGAGGTCGCCGTGGGTGTCGCGGGTGACGCCGGCCGCGGCGCGCTCCTCGATCAGCGCGCGGCGCGCCTCGAGCTCGCGCTCGGTCAGCTCGGCGAGCCGGCGCCACACCGGCGCCGAGACGGTCGCGCCGGTGAAGCGCTCGGTCTGCTCGAAGTTCTCGCGCGCGTTGCCGGCGACGACCTCGAAGCGCCCCCAGCGGTCGATCTCGGGCCCGCGCTCGGCGCGGGCGTGGAAGGCGGCGAGGCGGCGCCCGACCTCGGCGAGCAGCTTCGGCCCCAGCTCGCCGCGCTCGAGCAGCGCCTCGAACGTGCGCTCGGCGGGCAGCCGCGCCATCGCCACCGCCCATTCGACCGGCTCGCCCGCGCCGCCGAGCCGCAGCGCGCCGTCGGCGCCGCGCGTGATCGGCTCGACCCCGAGGTAGACCGCGGGCGCGAGCCGCCGGTTGAGCCGCACCTCGGCCTCGCAGTCGGCGCGGCGCTTGTCCAGGGTGGTGAAATCGAGGAAGCCGAGATCGACGGGCTTCTTGACCTTGTAGGCGCGGTCCCCGGCGAGGAAGACGACCGAGATGTGGGTCTGGACGACCTCGACGGTATCCGCTGAACGGGGGTAGGCGCCGGGCCGGGAGAGGCCGGCGATCAGCGCGGCGAGGTGCCTCTCGTCCCCTCCCGGCGACCGGTCGCGGCGGCTCACCCGCCGACCTTACACCGGCTGCGGGCTCGCCGGCGCCGGTCCGCCGGCGCGCCGCGCCCGGCGCCGACGAGACTCCATGTCAGGATCGCGTCCGGTGGGGCGGATCCCCCGGACGAGGCGACATTGCACGAGCCACGAGAGCGGGAGCTGGAGGTGACCCCGGTCGTCACCTGCTTTCTGCGCTCGGGGGGCGACGTGCTGCTGCTGCGGAGGAGCGGCGCGGTCGGCTCCTACCGCGGCCGTTGGGGGGCGGTCGCCGGGCACGCAGAGGGCGACCCCGACGCCGCCGCCCGGCGCGAGATCGCGGAGGAGACCGGCCTCGGCGACGCGGTCGAGCTGGTGCGCCGGGGCGAGCCGTTCGCGGTCGACGACGCCGACCTCGGCAAGTGCTGGCTCGTCCACCCCTACCTCTTCGACTGCGCCTCGCGCGAGGTGGCGCTCGACTGGGAGTCGGTCGAGCACGCCTGGGTGCCGCCGACCGAGATCCTGCGCCGCGAGACCGTGCCCGAGCTGTGGACCTCGTGGCGGCGGGTGGCGCCGACCCCGGAGACGGTCGAGCGCGACCGCGAGCACGGCTCGGCGTGGATCTCGCTCGCCGCGCTCGAAGTGCTGCGCGACCGCGCGGGCGAGCTGGCGGCCGAGGTGGGGGAGGTGGCGGACGAGAGCGCCGGGCCCGAGCGCTCGGTTCCTGCCCAGCGAGGAGCCGGCTCGCCGGCCCGACGCCTGGCGCAGCGGGCACGGCGCGAGCGCCGGAGCATCGCCGGTGGCGAGGGAGCCGGCGGCTACGACGAGGACACGGCCTGGCGCGAGCTGGCCGCGCTCGCCCGCCGGCTCGCCGCCGCGCGGCCG
>CAZNIX010000158.1:0-9878 GCA_964573125.1 uncultured Thermoanaerobaculia bacterium | reverse complement strand
GCGCCGAACGGCGGAGCGCCGGCCACCGGCTCGCCGGACGGCGGGTCGCCCGTGGCCCGCGCCGGCGTCGCCGCGGCCGAGTCCGATCGCGCGCCGGAGCCCGCCGCCGAGCCCCTGTTCTCGGTCCTCGCCTACCACGATTTCGACGGCGCGCGCGCCGACACCGGGCCCGACACCTTCCGCGTCTGGGAGACCACCCGCGGCCGGGTCGAGCGGAGCACGCTCTTCCGCTGGAGCGGCGACGTCGCGGTCGAGATCCGCGACGCCGCGGGCGACGGCGACTTCCCGGAGCTCCAGGGCTACTTCGAGCCGCGCGCCGCCGGGCGCCTCTTCGTCCACTTCGCGTTCCTGGTCACCGACCCCGCCGAGCCGTTCAGCGTCGCGCTCGCCGGCCCCGGCCACTTCAGCCTCCGGCGCGACGGCATCGCGTTCTGGCTCCAGGGGCGCGAGGGCGTCCTGCGCCACGTCTCGGACTCGATCCCCAAGCCGCTGACGAGGCTCGCGCCGTTCACTTGGTACCAGGTCGACGTCCTGGTCGACCTCGACGCCGGGCGCTATGACCTCGCGCTCTACGAGGAGGGCCGCGACGAGCCGGTAGTCGCGCTCACGGACCAGCCCAACGCCACGGCCCAGCCCGGCTCGAAGGTCGACAAGTTCTCGTTCATCGGCGACACCGGCGAGGACGTCTCGCGGGTGGTCTACTACGTCGACGACATCCTGATCGGCGCCGACGCGCCGGTCGAGCTGCCGCCGTTCGTGGCCCCCGGCCGGCGGCGGCTCTTCGTCGAGCTGCTGGCCGCGGCCGGCGGCGAGGGCGCGGCCGCGGAGGCCGAGCGCGCCGGCGACGAGGCTCTCCTCACCGGCGACGCTGCCGCCGCGAAGGCACACTACGAGCGAGCGCTCGCGGCCGGCGGCGATCCGACACCCTTGCTCCTCAAGCTCGCCGACGCCTGCTTCCTGCTCGGCGACCTGCCGGCCGAAAAGGCCCTGCGCGAGAAGATCTACGGCAGCCTCGACCCGCGGCCGTAGGCCCGCCGGCGGCCGAGTCCGCCGCTCGGAGGAACCGCGGCGCTTCGGCGCGCGATCCGGATCCGCCGGCTCGGCGTGCCGGGCGGAAGCGACCTCGGCGCCGTGCCCCCGGCTCGGCGGACCCCGGCCGCACCCGGCGACCGGCGACCGCCGCCGTGCTAGCGTCGGCGCCGTCCCGCCGCCGGCCCGCCGGCGGCCGACCACCCGATGCCCGACCCCGCCCCGCTCCGCGTCCTGTTCGTCTGCATGGGCAACATCTGCCGCTCGCCGGCGGCGGAGGCGGTGCTGCGTGCGCTGATCGTGGAGCGCGGTCTCGACGGCGCGGTCGAGGTCGATTCAGCGGGCACGATCCGCTACCACGCCGGCGATCCGCCGGACCCGCGGATGCAGCGCGCCGGCGAGCAGCGCGGGCTGGCCATCGACGGCCGGGCGCGCCAGGTGAGGCTCGACGACCTCGACGCCTTCGACCGCGTGATCGCGCTCGACCGCGACAACCTCGCCGATCTCGAGCGGCTCGCGGGCGGCCCGCGGCCGCACCTGCGGCTCTTCTCCCACTACCTGCCCGAGCGCGAGCCGGTCGACGTCCCCGACCCCTACTGGGGCGGCGAGCCCGGCTTCGAGGAGGTGCTGGATCTCCTCGAGCGCGCCGCGCCGGCGATCCTCGACGACCTGCTCGGCGCGCGCGCGCCGGACGCGGAGTGACGCCGGCGGCGCCGGTCGAACCCGATGGACGCCACCCTCCGCCGGGCCGTCGCCCGCCGCCTCGCCGAGGCCGGCGGCGCGCCCACGGAGATCGCCGTCGAGATCGCGGCCGCGGCGCCGGTCGCCGGCGGCTCGATCAACCGGGCGTTCCGGGTCGAGCTCGCGGGCGGCGGACGGCTGTTCGTCAAGGCCCACGCCGCCGCGCCCGGCGCGATGTTCGAGCGCGAGGCCGAGGGGCTGGGGGCGCTCGCCGCCGCGGGCGCCCTGCGCGTGCCGCGTGACCCGCTGCCGGGGGCGGCGGACGGCGTCGCCTTCCTGGTCATGGAGTGGATCGAGGGCGGCCGTCCGGGCGCCGGCTTCTTCGAGCGCTTCGGCCGCCGCTTCGCGCGGTTGCACCGGGACAGCTCGGCCGCTGCAGAGACGAGCGCCCCGAGCACTCGACCGGCCGGCGCCCCGACGGCCGACGCCCCACGGGCCGACACCGCGGCCGGCAAGTCGGGCACCGGCGAGGGCAGGGCCGGAGCCGCGCCGGCCCGGCGCTTCGGCTTCCCCCACGACAACTGGATCGGCGCGACGCCCCAGCCCAACGACTGGACGGAGAGCTGGGTCGGCTTCTGGCGCGAGCACCGGCTCGGCCACCAGCTCCGGCTGGCGCGCGCGAACGGCCTTTCCGACCGCGCGCTCGACCGCCTCGGCGATCGCCTCCTCGCCCGCCTCGGCGAGTGGATCGACCTCCCGGGCGAGCCGCCATGCCTGCTGCACGGCGACCTCTGGGGCGGCAACTACCTCGCCGACGAGCGCGGCGAGCCGGTCGTGATCGACCCCGCCTGCTACTACGGCCACCGCGAGGCCGACCTCGCGATGACGCGCCTCTTCGGCGGCTTTTCGCCCGCGTTCTACGCCGCCTACGAGGAGGAGTGGCCGCTGCCGCCGGGGAGCGAGGAGCGGCTCGCGATCTACGAGCTGTATCACCTCCTCAACCACCTCAACCTCTTCGGCCGCTCCTACCGCGGCCGCTGCGCCGCGGTCCTCGAGCGGCTGGTCGGACCCGGCTGAGCGATCCCCCCGGAAGGTGCCGTGCTGCGGCAACTGCTGCTCTACGCGGCGATGATCGGCCTCTTCGTGGCCGGCGTCGCGGCGCTGCTCTCCCTCGGCTCGCGGCTCGAGCCCCCGGCGGCGCCGGCGCACCGGGAGGCGGGCGGCGCCCCGGCGGCGGCCGCGGACGGCGCGGCGGAAGGCGGCGTCCTCTCCGGCCTGGCCGGCCGCGTGCGGGAGCCGCTCCCGCTCCTCCTCCTCCAGGTCGTGACCATCGTCGTCGCGGCGCGCCTGCTCGGCACGCTCTTCGGCCACCTCGGCCAGCCGCCGGTCGTCGGCGAGATGGTGGCGGGCGTCCTGCTCGGGCCGTCGCTCCTGGGCTGGCTCGCGCCGGCGGCGCAGGCGTGGCTCTTCCCCCCGGCGTCGCTCGAGCCGCTGCGCCTGCTCAGCCAGATCGGCGTCGTCCTCTTCCTGTTCGTGGTCGGCATCGACGTCGACGTCGCCCACCTGCGCCGGCGCGCGGGCGCCGCGATCTGGGTCAGCCACGCGAGCATCGCCGCGCCGTTCCTGCTCGGCACCGCGTTCTCGCTCGTCGTCTACCGGACGCTCGCGCCCGCCGGCACGCCGTTCTCGCCGTTCGCGCTGTTCATGGGCGTCGCGATGTCGATCACCGCGTTCCCGGTCCTGGCGCGCATCCTCGAGGAGCGTGGCCTCGCCCGCACCGCCCTCGGCGCGACCGCGATCACCTGCGCCGCGGTCGGCGACGTCACCGCCTGGTGCCTGCTCGCGCTGGTCGTGGCGCTCGCGACCGCCGAGGCGCTCGCGGGCGCGGCGGTCACGGCCCTTCTGACCCTCGCCTTCACGGGCGTGGTCTTGTGGGTGGCGCGGCCGCTCGCCCGGCGGCTCATCCGCCCCGAGGTCGGCGGCGAGCTGCACCAGAAGGCGTTCGTCGCCGGCGCCCTCTCGTTCGTCTTCCTGTGCGCGCTGACCACCGAGGCGATCGGCATCCACGCGCTCTTCGGCGCCTTCCTGGCCGGGGTGGCGATGCCGCGCCACCCGAGCGTGCTCGGCTACCTGCGCACGCGGATCGAGTCCCTCGGCTCGGTCGTCCTGCTGCCGCTGTTCTTCGCCTTCACCGGGCTGCGCACGGAGATCGGCCTGCTCGCCGACGCGCGGAGCTGGCTGATCTGCGCCGGGGTGATCGCGGTCGCCGTCGCCGGCAAGCTCGGGGGCAGCATGCTCGCGGCGCGCGTCACCGGCATGGGCTGGCCCGACTCCTTCGCCCTCGGCGCGCTGATGAATACCCGCGGGCTGATCGAGCTGGTCGTGCTCGGCCTCGGCTACGACCTCGGCATCCTCTCGCCGCGGATCTTCGCCATGATGGTGCTGATGGCGCTGGTCACGACCCTGATGACCGGGCCGCTGCTCCAGCTCTGGGCGGCGATCCGGCGGCGCGGCGCGGCGGCCGCGGCCGGGTGAGCCCGAGCCTCGGCCCGGGGCTGCCCCCGGGCGAGCCGGGGGCCGGTGCGGGGACGGCGGGCGCTCCGCGCCGCGACCGCGGACGCCTCCCCGGCGGTACGGCCCGGTCACGGCTTCGGAGGCGCGCCCGCCGTCACCAGCCGCACCCGCCGGTTCTCCTCGGGCGGCTGCCAGCGCTCGGGGTCGGCCGCGGCCTGCTCGCCGGTCGTGATGTCGCGCACCTCGTGGCCGCCGGTCGCCTCGCCGCGGGGAAACCAGACGTAGGGGATCCCCTTGCGCTCGGCGTGGCGGATCTGCTTGCCGTACTTCTGCGCCGTCGGATGCACTTCGCACGGGATGCCGCGGCGGCGGAGCGCGCGCGCCACCGCGAGCGACTCGGCGCGCAGCTCCTCGCCGGTCAGCGCCACGAGCACGCAGGCCGGGGTGGCGCGGCTCGCGCCGAGCGCCCCGTCCGCGAACAGCTTGCCGAGGATGCGCGAGACGCCGATCGAGATCCCGGTGCCGGGGAGCTTCGGGCCGCCGCCCCCCCCGCTCTCACTGCCGCCGGCGCCGCCCGCGGCGAGGTCGTCGTAGCGCCCGCCCGAGCAGACCGCGCCCAGCGACTCGTAGCCGGCCATCGTCCCCTCGTAGACGATGCCGGTGTAGTAGTCGAGGCCGCGCGCGATCCTGAGGTCGGCCTCGTAGGCGCCGGCGGGCAGGTGGGCGACCGCGCCGAGCACCCAGGCCAGCTCCTCGAGCCCGCGCTCGAGCAGCTCGTGGCCGACGCCGAGGGCGCGCACGCGCGCGGCGATCGCGGCGCCGTCGGCGCCGGCGATCCGCGCCAGCTCGAGCGCCTTGCCGGCGGCCTCCTCCCCGAGCCCGACCTCCCCGATCAGGAGCTGGCGCACCCCCTGCTCGCCGATCTTGTCGAGCTTGTCGGCGGCGCGGAGCGCCGGCTGCGCGTCCGCGACCCCGAGGCCGCGGTAGAAGCCTTCGAGGACCTTCCGGTGGTTGATGCGCACGGTGACCGGCGGGATCGGCAGCGCCGCCGTCACCTCGTGCAGCACCTCGACCATCTCGGCGTCGTAGGCGAGCGGCAGCTCGCCCTCGGCGATGACGTCGGCGTCGGCCTGGTAGAACTCGCGGTAGCGCCCCTCCTGGGGCTTCTCGCCGCGCCACGACTTCTGGATCTGGTAGCGGCGGAACGGGAAGGCGAGCCGGGCGCGGTTCTGCGCCACGTAGCGCGCGAACGGTATGGTGAGGTCGAAGTGGAGGCCGAGCCCGGCGTCGTCCGGCTCTACGCGGGCACCCCGCTCGCCCTCGGCGGCCTCGGCCTGGAGCCGGCGCAGGACGTAGATCTCTTTGTCGGTCTCGCCCTTCGCGAGCAGCCAGTCGAGCGGCTCGACCGCGCGGGTCTCGATCGGCGCGAAGCCGAACCGCTCGAACCCCTCGCGGATGGCGTCGAGCACCTGCTGCTCGGCCAGCCGCTGCTCCGGCAGCCACTCGGGGAACCCGCTGATCGGTCGGACCTTGGCCACGGTGTGCTCCGTCGGATCGGTCGATGGCGCGCGGCGGGGCGGACGAGGTCCGGCCCGCCGCCGTCGCCGGATGATAGCCCGCCGTCCCGGGGACACGGGGCATGCCTTCGCTCCCCGTTGATCTCCTAATGAGAAGCAATTATCATCTGAGGGCCGGAGCTGGGATGGAGCCGAGCGCACGAATCGCGGCCCGAGTCGAGCGGCAGGCTCCTTGCGGCCCGACCCGGCGGTCCCTGGACTCCCGCTCTCCCATCGCCGAGCTCCGGCAGGCTGCGGATCGCCGAGTCGTGTGCCGCGTTGCCCCTGCGTGGCGCCTCGGGCGAGGCCCACTGCCGCGGGATCGGCGTGGTCGCCGGATCTGCGGGCGGGCGGCTGGCACCGCCGCCCTCGTCGCGACCGTCGTGCTCGCCGCCTGTACCGGGGGCGCGGGGCCGCCGGGATCCGGCGAGGCGCTCGCCACCGGATCCGCCGGTGCGCCCATCCCGGTCGCGGTCTCGGTGCCGCCGGCGGCGTGGCTGGTCGAGCGGGTCGGCGGCGAGCGGGTGGCGGTGACGGCGCTCTTGCCCCCGGGGCGCTCGCCCCACACCTGGGAGCCGGCGCCGCGCGAGCTGGCGGCGCTCGGCCGGGCGCGGCTGGTGGTGGTGGTCGGGCACCCGGCGCTGCCGTTCGAGGAGCGACTGCTCGCGGCCGCCCGGCGCGGCGGCGCGCCGCGGGTGGTGGCGATGACCGAGGGGGTCGCGCTCCTCCCCGGAGACGACCACGGGCACGACGCGGACGACCTCGCCGATACGGATCCTCACGTCTGGCTCGACCCCGAGGTGATGGAGGCGACCGCTGAGCGGGTGGCCGCGGCGCTCTCGGCGATCGACTCCGAGCACGCCGCCGAGTACCGCGACCGCCTCGACCTCGTGCGCGCCGAGATCGACGCCCTCGACCGCGAGATCCGCGTTACGCTCGCCGGCGTGACCGAGCGCCGCTTCCTCGCCTACCACCCGGCCTGGGGCTATTTCGCCGCGCGCTACGGCCTGGTCCAGGAGGCGGTCGAGAGCGAGGGGAAGGAGCCGGGCCCGCGCCGGCTGGTCGAGCGGGTCGCGAGCGCGCGGGCGCGTGGGGCGCGGGTCGTCTTCGTCCAGCGCTCGGACTCCGGCCGCGGCGCCCGGGTGCTCGCCGAGGAGATCGGCGCCGAGGTGGTCGTCCTCGACCCGCTGGCCTCCGACTGGCCGGACAACCTGCGGCGGGTGGCGGCGGCGATGGCCGCCGCGCTCGGCGGCGAGGTGAGGGCTGCGGGACCGGCGGATGCGACAAGCGGCGAGCGGCGCGAACCGCCGGACGCCATGCGAATGGAAACGCCATGACCGGGACGCCGCGCACCACTCTTCGCCTCGCCACCTGGTCGGCCGACGGTGGGCCCATGGAGCAGCGGCAGTGAACGCCTCCCCCGCCGCCGCCGGCCCCCCGGCCGGCGATCCCGCAGCCGCCGCCGCCCGCCCGCTGATCGAGGTCGACCGCGTCACCGCCGGCTACCGCCGCGAGGCGATCCTCGAGGAGGTGTCGCTGACCATCCGCGCCGGCGACTTCCTGGCCGTCCTCGGCCCCAACGGCGGCGGCAAGACGACGCTCCTCAGGGTGATCCTCGGCCTGCTCGAGCCGTGGTCGGGCGAGGTGCGCAGCCGTCTCTCGGCCCGCCGCGGCGCGATGGGCTACGTCCCCCAGCACGCCGGGTTCGACCGCGCGTTCCCGCTGCGGGTGGTCGACGTCGTGCGCACCGGCCGGCTCGGGCTGCGCGGGCCGCTGCGCCGCTGGTCGGCGGCGGATCATCGCGCGGTCGCGGCCGCGCTCGAGAGCTACGGCCTCGAGCGCGTGGCGCGCGAGCCGGTGGGGGCGCTCTCCGGCGGCCAGCTCCAGCGCACGCTGATCGCCCGCGCCATGGTCGGCGAGCCCGAGATCCTGTTCCTCGACGAGCCGCTGGCCTCGATCGACACCGAGTTCCGCGGCCGGCTGGTCGACGCCCTGGTCGAGATCAACCGCCGGATCCCGGTGGTGGTCGTGACCCACGACCTGACGCCGTTCGCCGGCGTCGTGCGCCAGATCGCGTGCATCAACCGCCGCCTCTTCTACCACCCGAGCGGCGAGCTGAGCGCCGAGATGCTCGAGGAGGCCTACGGCTGCCCGGTCGAGCTGATCGCCCACGGCGTGCCGCACCGGGTTCTCGCCGACCACGACCAAGCCCACCCGGGCGGCCACGAACATGGCCCTCGCCATGGCTGACGCCGCGCTCCCCGGCCTCGCCGGGCCGCCCGGCCACGACCCCACCCCGGCTGACGCCGCGCTGGCGCGTCCCACCGCGCTGCTCGGCCTCGGCAGCGATTCCTGCCATGGCTGACGCCGCGCTCCCCGGCCTCGCCGAGCTGCTCGGCTACGGCTTCCTGCGCAACGCGGTGGCGGCGGGGCTGCTCGCCGCGGTCTTGTGCGGGGTGGTCGGCACGTTCGTGGTCGTGCGCCGGCTGGTCTTCCTCGGCGGCGGCATCGCGCACGCCGCGTTCGGCGGCCTCGGCGCCTGCTACTGGGCCGGGCTCGATCCGCGCCTCGGGGCCGCCGCGGTGGCGGTGGTCTCGGCGCTGGTGCTCGGCCGCACCGAGCAGGTGCGCGGGCGCTGGGGCGACGCGGTGATCGGCGTGCTGTGGGCGGTCGGGATGGCGGTCGGGATCGTCTTCCTCCACGCCACCCCCGGCTACGCGCCCGACCTGATGACCTACCTCTTCGGCAACATCCTCACCGTCGGCGACGAGGACGTGGTACTCACCGCCGCCCTGGTCGGCCTGGTTCTCCTCGCCCTCGCCCTCTACTTCAAGGAGTTGACCGCGCTCGCGTTCGATCCCGAGTTCGCGGCGGTCCAGGGCGTGCCGGTGCGCACCGCCGGCACGCTGCTGCTGGTCGTCGTCGCGCTCTCGGTGGTTCTCCTGATCCACCTGGTCGGCATCCTGCTCGTGATCGCGCTCCTCGCCATCCCGCCCGCGATCAGCCTGATGCTCGTCCACCGCTTCGGCATGGTGATGGCGCTCTCGACCGCGATCGGCGCCGCGGTCACGCTCGGCGGGCTGGCGCTCTCGTGGGCCTGGGACCTCCCCTCGGGGCCGGTGATCGTGCTCCTCGGCGCGGCCTTGATGCTCGCGGTGGCGGCGGGCAAGCGGCTCGGCCGTCGGCTAAGATGAGTATTCATGCCGGCTGAAGGTCTGCCGGCCACGATCGGCCGGTACCAGATCCTGGCGGAGCTCGGGCGCGGCGCCATGGGCCGCGTCTTCCGCGCCCGTGACCCCAACGTCGATCGCCACGTCGCCTTCAAGGTGCTGGCGCCGCTCCACCTGGCGGCTGCAGGCGAGGCCGAGGAGCTGCGCCGGCGGTTCATCCTCGAGGCGCGGGCCGCCGGGCGTCTCAGCCATCCCGGCATCGTCATGGTCCTCGACGCCGACGCCGACCCGGCGACCGGCTCGCCGTACATCGCGATGGAGCTGGTCGCGGGACGCTCGCTCGAGGACCTCCTGCGCGCGGAGGGACGGCTGCCGCCGGCGCGGGCGGCGGCGATCGTCGCCGAGGTCGCCCGCGCGCTCGCCTACGCCCACGGCGAGGGGGTCATCCACCGCGACGTCAAGCCGGCCAACATCCTGATTCCCGACCGCGGGCCGGTGAAGGTCTCCGATTTCGGCATCGCCAAGCTCGCTTCGCAGTCGCTGACCGTCACCGGGCACGTGCTCGGCAGCCCGATGTTCATGTCGCCCGAGCAGGTGCGCGGCGAGCCGGTCGACGCCCGCACCGATCTCTTCTCGCTCGGCGCGGTGCTCTACCGGGCGGTGACCGGGGCAGTGCCGTTCGACGGCGACACCATCGCCACGGTCGCCTTCAAGGTGGTCAACATCGAGCCGCGGCCGGCGCGCGAGCACGCGCCGGAGGTTCCGCCCGCCCTCGAGGCGGTGATCGACCGCGCGCTGGCCAAGGCTCCCGAGGAGCGCTTCGCGGACGGCGCCGAGATGGCGGCGGCGCTCGACGCGGCGGTCGGCGAGCCGCGGCGGGAAGCCGCGGCGGCGGGGAGCGGGATCGCCGCCGCGGCGGCGGGGAGTG
>CAZNIX010000157.1:0-9899 GCA_964573125.1 uncultured Thermoanaerobaculia bacterium | reverse complement strand
GATGATGGGGATGTTGACCGCCTGCTTGGCCTTCCGGATGACCTCCAGGTACCCCTCGGTGCCGAGCCGGCTGGCCAGCGGCAGGCGCAGGCGGTCGCCGGCGGACGCCGCCGCCGCCGCGCCCGCCGGCCCGGACGCCGCGCGCTCGTGGCGGAACAGGACGCCGCCCTCCGCGTCGACCACCCGCAGCCCCGCGAGCCGCGGGTCGGAGGCGACCAGCGGCGCGGCGAGGGTCGGGAAACCGACGAACTGCTCGAGCGGGAGCCCGGCGCGGAGCATGATCTCGATCGCGTGCTCGAGCGCCCGCCCCTGCGCCTCCAGGGCGTCGTCCGCGAGCCGGGGATAGACCCGGTAGGCCTCGCTGCGGCCGACCACCAGGAGCAGGCCGAGGGCGAGCGCCAGCGCCACCGCCGCCGCGGCCCTCGGCGGCCGCTCGGAGGGGCCGGCCGCCGCGATCATGGACGGAGCGTGAACGCGAGGCCGAGCGCGGGGCGGGTGGCCTCGCCGCGCCGCCGCTGCAGCATGGCGAACGCTTCCAGGCTCGACGACTCCCCGATCCCCCACCGCAGCCCGGCGGGCACCGTCCGCACCTCGGTCCGCTCGCCGTCCTCGTCAAGGAACAGCTCGACCGCGGCGAACGCGGCGGCCGGGCGGCCGGGGCGGTCGAACGAGCGCGTCAGCCGCAGGCGGTGGCGATGCCGGAGCGCGCCGTCGCGGCCGGGGCCGTCGAGCCACTCGAGCCGGTGACGGCCGTCGATGCGCAGCCGCGGCCGGACGAGGAGGTCCGGCCGCGCCTCGATTTCGAGCCGGTAGGGGCGCGAGCCGCCGTCGACGAGGATGAGCGTGGCGCCGGCCGCGAGCGTGAGCCGCTGGTGGACCTTGCGATGGACCTTGGGCCCGAGGAACGCCGACTCGGGCTCGCCGCCGTCGCCGCTGCGCAGCTCGCTCCACAGCGTCCAGCGGGCGCCCTCCCCGAGCGGCAGGTCGATCGTCTGCGACACCCAGAGGCCGACCTCCTCGGCGGCCGCGACCGCGGCGCCCGGGGCGACGGCCGAGGCGAGGAGCGCGGCGAGGAGCAGGCCGCGGCGGCCCGCGGGCGGGAGGCGCATCGCACCCCCAGACGGCGCCCGCCGGCCGGCTGTGAAGTTTCGGCCTTCAGGCCGGCTTCGGGAAGGCGCCCCATGCAGGCGGCCATCGGGCCGGCGCGCTTGTGGAGTTTCGGCCTTCAGGCCGGCTTCGGGAAGGCGCCGAACGTCGTCTCGAGCATGGTCACGATCTCCTCCGGATTCGCGACGCCGCAGTCGGCCCGCAGCTTGGCGGCGAACTCGGGGTCCTTCACCCGCCGGACCAGTTCGCTGGCGGTGCGGCAGACCTCCTTGACGCGCTCGTAGCGCTCGGACCCGAGGACCGCTTCGAGCCGCGCCGCGTCCATCCAGAGATCGATCACCTCGGGCTTGATCGGGAGCACCTCGCCGAGGTGCCGCCGGTCGGCGGTCGCCAGCGCGGGGACGGTCTCGATCCCCTCCTCTTCGAGGCGGAGCGCCTCCCAGCGCGAGATCAGCGGCAGGTCGAGCAGCGAGGTCTCCTTCTTGCCGGCGCCCTCGAAGGCCTTGAGGCCGGCCTCCTTGAGCACGCTGAACGCCGAGAGCGGGAAGAAGCCGAGCAGGAAGGTGACGACCTTCGCCTGGTCGGCGGCGACCGACGTGATGATCAGTCCGATCCCGTAGACGAACAGGAACTTGCGGAAGAAGAGACCGTAGACCCGGGCGCTGACGACGTCGCCGAGGTAGTACTTCCTGAAGAAGTAGCCCAGGAGGTGGAGATACCAGCCGAGAAAACCGCACATCGTGTGGGTGAGGAGATCCTGGGCGTCGATGTAGATCGGCAGCGTGGTCAGCGATACCGTGTCGCTGGTGGCGATGTAGTTGTAGGCGACGCTGGCGCCGCGGCCCACGGGGTTGAGCACGTAGACCCAGCCCAGGCTGACGACGAACGCGACCAGGAGCTTCATCGCCCAGCCCCGGGCGGCGAAGCGCGCCTTCTGCCGCGGCCCCAGCTCGGGGAAGTCGCCGAACGCCAGGCGGCCGCCCAGGAGGAAGAAGGGCAAGAGCGTCAGGGCGGCGATCAGGGCGCTGTTGTAGGCCCAGATGCTCAGCGCCCGCGCCTCGAAGTGGCCGCGGTCGTCGGCCCGGAGGACCCCCATCGCCTGCTGCTTCCGGTAGAGCTCGACGAGCTGGGCGGCGAGCTCGTTGTCCGCGATCGGGGCGGGGTCGGCGTCCGCGGCCGACGCGACCTGGCGCGCGTAGGCCTGCAGCTCGTCGACGACGTCGAGGGCGCGGACGCGGTAGCCGTGGAGCTGGAACGCGAGCACCGCGACGGCGGGCAGGCAATAGAGCAGGAGGACCGCGAGCTTCGCGAGCGGGCGGGACATCGGTCAGCTCCGGGAGGCGGCCGCCGGCCGGCGCGAACGCAGCGCGCGCAGGCCGGAGGCGGCGACGAGGACGACGAGGACCGCGGTCGCGCCCGGGGAGAGGACCGGGATCGCCAGCGCCTCCACCGGCGGCACGTAGACGGCGATCCCGAGCGGGCCGTCGAGGCTCGGGTCCTCCAGGGTGGCGAGGAGGAAGCCGTCCGACTGCCGGTAGATCCGCACCGCGTCGCCGCGCGGGTCGGGGTCGCCGCCGGGGTCGCCGTCCACCGCCACGAACAGCCGGTCCCCGGCGCAGGCGACGGTATCCGCCAGGAGACTGCTCGAGACCGGACCGGGGGTCTCGATGGCGAACCGGCGCTCGAGCTGGCAGCTCGCGTCCTGGACGTAGAAGTCCAGCGCCTCCGGCGAGCGGACGAACGAGAACCCGGGGACCGAGCAGCTCCCGACGAAAGCGAGGCTCGGGGTGACCGCGACCGGCTGCGTGGGCGCGAGCGCGGGCAGCGAGAAGCCGACCGCCTGGTCCGGCTCACCCGCGACCGCCGTCGCGACCACCGTCCCGCAGCCGCCCCGTGGCGAGACCGAGAGACTCGTGGGGTCCTGGATGGACCGCTCGTTCCCGGTCTCCACGAGCTGTCCGCGCGCGTCCAGCTCCAGCAGGCGGAGGACGCCGTGCTCGCGATCCGCCACCACGACCGACGAGCCGTCCGGGGCGCACGCGCTGGCGACGGCGTTGAGCAGCTTGGGCAGCTTGGGGTCCCGGAACACCTCCTTGGCCGCGAGGAGGTCGACGACCAGCGGCGGGTGGTCGAGCCCGCCCCGGAGCGGGGGCCGCCGGCGGGCATCCGCGGCGAGCGAGAGCGAGTCCCCGCCGGTGACGATCAGGAAGTCGCCGCAGCAGCTCACGTCGAGGGCGGCCGCCTGAACCTCGACCCGCGTGTACGCCGCGGTCTCGAGATCGATCACGTAGACGTACGCTCCGAAGTCGCTGACCGCGCCGACGACCCGGCCGTCGGAGAGGGGACAGATCTCGGCGTCGACGGGGTCTGCGCCCTCCGGCAGGCTCACCGCCGCGAACGCCGTGGCGGAGAACGGGTGGAACCGCGTCACCGCGTCGCCGTCGTGGCCGACGACCATGGCCACGGGTCCGGTCAGCCCGACTCCCGCGGCCGCGCCGGGGAACGGCGCGGCGGCGAGCAGGAGGTGGGCCAGCGACGGCACGGCCCGCGGTCGGCGGCGCGGCGCGGTCATCGTCGGTCCCTCGCCTACTGGAGCCAGCTCAGCGCGGGGTCCGGGTCCGGCGACCTGGGCACCTTGGCGCACAGGAAGGCGAGGATCTGGACCCCCTGGTTGGTCACCGAGTCCCCCGCCGCCCGGCCCGGTCCGAGCGCGAACGAACCGACCTTGCCGGCCGCCGCCGCCGGCAGGCCGCGGCCGCGGATCGTCAGGTTGCGGGCGAACAGCACCGCGGTCGGGTAGGCGGGCAGGAGCGGCGTCCCCCGCGGCGGCCAGCTCCCGTCCGCGAGCGGCTCGGCGATCCCGGAGTCCTGCGACCACTTCCAGGCCCGGCTGCGGAAGACCGAGCCGTCGAGCCAGGGCCGGACGATCGCCGCCTCGAGCAACTGGACCGACACGCTCTCGAGGTCCGCCGCGCCGGCGTCGTCGAGCCGCTCGTCGGCGCTCACGCCGCCGGCCGAGCGGGCGGCGGCGCGGATGCCCAGCTCGTCGCGGCTGAACGAGAAGTCCAGCCACGCGGAGTCGGGCAGCGCGAAGACCTCGGCCGGCGCGAGGTCGGTGTCGTAGTAGGAATGCCCGCCCGGGGAGGTCAGCTCGCTCATGCGGAAGCTCTCCTTGAGCGTCCGCCAGTGCAGGCCGGGGCCGCGGCCGGTCACCTGGTCGATGAGCTGGATCGCCTTCTCGACATCGTTCTTGGCGCCGCGGGAGACCCAGTCGTCGAACTGCCCGCCGAGCTGGCGGCGGTAGACCGGCTCGTTGACCTGCCAGAGCTCTTGGTCGCGCTCGGCCTGCGAGTACTTCGCGGTGATGCGCAGGTGGTTGTACTTCAAGGTGGCGCGATCGTAGGAGGCGCGGAGCTGCTTGTACTTCGCGTAGACGGCGGTCTCGATGATCTTCTGCCGCCGCCCCTCCGGCGACGGCACGGTCCGGATCTGGGTCAGGTAGGCCCGCTTCTCCTCGAGCGTCCGGGTCTCGGCGGCGGTGAGTGTGCTCTGCGCGAGCGCGCTCTGGGTGAGGACCTGGTCCCAGATCCGCCACAGCTTGCGGTCGGTGCTCGACCAGAGCTGCCCCGCGCCGGGCAGGCTGTTGGCGAGCAGCGCGAACGCGTACCTGGCCTCGGCCGAGGCGGTCGACCGCAGCGAGAAATCGAGGTCGGCGGCGGCGACCGGGATCCCCGGCGAGCAGAAGGCGACGTGGAGGTCGCGGCCGGGCTGCCGGTTGACCGGGTCCTCCGCGGTCAGGAGCGCGTGGACCTTGACCCGGAAGGCGTGCAGGAAGTCGCTCATCCGTGGCTCAGCTCCAGGACTTGATCTCGCTCGACGGGTTCGGCGCCTTGGGCAGGATCCGGCACTTGAACGCGATGATCTGCAGGCCGGGGACCTTGAGCTTGCCCTCGCTCAGGCTCGACTGGAACTTGCGCTCGCCGACGCTGCGGTCGTACTTGCCGCTGAAGGTGAACGGGCCGTAGGAGACGTCCGCCTCGACGTGGATCTTCTGGCTGTAGGTGCTGCCGGCCTGGTGCAGCTCGGCGAACTCCAGCTCGACGTTGCGGATGAAGACGGCGGCGGTCGGGTAGGCGACGAGCTGGCCCTTCGGCGGCCGGCCGCCGTCGGACAGCGGGCTCATGCCCTTGCCCGCGGCGAAGCGCCAGGCGCTGTTGACCACCAGCTCGGGGGCGAACCAGGGGCGGGAGATCGGCACCTGGGCCAGCTCGAAGCTCATCGTGAACTTGCTGGTATCGACCTTTTGCTCGGTCGAGCTGATCTCGCCGGTGGTCGCGAACCGCGCCTTGAACAGGCCCTTGCTCCCCGCCAGCTCGGCGCCCCAGGCGTTGGTCTCGCTGCGCTCGTAGCTCTTTTCGTTCGCCTCGCGGAAGGAGAAGCTCGTCCAGCCCTCGCGGGTCGCGAAGTTGGCCGGGGTGAAGGAGGTGAACAGGAACTCCTGGTCGTTGAGGTCGGTCAGCTTGCCGGCGTCGAACTGGTCCTGGAGGCGGGCCTTGAGCAACGTGAGGTCGCGCCGGGTGGTCTGATCGATGAACGCGTTCATCTGATCGACCTCGTTCTTGTAGCCGCCCGAGACCCAGGCGTCCATCGCGGCCTTGACCCGCCGCCGGTAGTTCGCGGCGTTGAGCGCCCAGTCCTGGACGACGACCGGGTTGTCGCTGTTCATCGCGGCGATGCGCTTGTTGTTGTACTCCGTGGCCGCCGCCAGGTATTCGGTCATCTTGGTGTTGTAGGCCTTGAGCACCGGCCCGTCCACCGCCTCCTCGGTCTCCTCGTCGGTGTAGAGGTCTCTCACCGTCTTCTTGACCCGGAGCAGGTTCTGGAACTTCTCGATCTTCTGCTTCTGCTCGGCGGTCAGCTCGCCGCTCGCCACCTCGCTGAACTGGAGCACGTTGCCGTAGACCTGCCAGATCAGCCGGTCGTCGGTCTTGAGCGCGGAGGCCTGCTGCGCCCGGTCGTAGACCCCGGAGGGGTCGGGCACCAGGTTGACCAAGCGCGCGAAATCCGAGGCCTGCGCGAGGAGCGTGCGCTTGTCCTCGCCGGCCGAGTCCGCGGCCCACTTGGCGGCGAACTGGAGGTCCTCGGCCGCGATCGGGATCCCGGGCGTGCACCACGAAATGAAGTTGTCCGGGGTCTTCTGCACGGTGTCGTCGCCGCCGGTGAGCACCTGATAGAGCTTTCCGAGCAGCGACTTCATGAGATTCTCGTGATCCGCCATTCTCCGGTCTCCTCCTGGAATCTTTCGATCGTGGTTTCGTGGCCGCCGCGGTCCGGACCCGGCCGGCGCTTCGGTCGCGCCGAACACCAGGCCGGTGAGGAGACGGGCGGACCGCCGGCGCTGTGATTTTTCGGCGGCGAAACATTCACGGCCGGGAGCGTCGATCCGTCCCTGCCACGACGGCGAGGTGGCGGAAAGCGATGCGAACCCGGCCGAAGGCTCCGAACCGTTCCGCTTCGCGCCGGCCTCCGGGCGGCGGGCGCCGAGATTCTCGGCGGAGGACGGGCTCGCGGTCCGGGGCGTCGGGGGGAGGGCCGGGGGTCGCGTTGCTCGCGGCCCTCCTCGCCGTCCTCGCGCCCGGCGCCGCCGCGGCGCAGGAAGGCGGCGGCGGGCCCGGCTTCGAGGTCGTCGGCGTCGACCTCTCCGCGCGTGCGTTCGACCGCGTGCTCCCGTTCGACGTCCCGTTCCTGATGCGGGGTCCGGTGCCGGCGGGGGCGAGCCTGATCGAGATCCGGTGCTGGACGGCGCGCGAGGCCGCCGGCCTCGACGCCGCGGTCGCGGGCTCGGAGCGCGGCGACTGCTGGGAGCCGCCGGCGATCCCGGACTGGCACCGCGTCCCCGGCGTCGACGACGAGGCGGCCGCGTTCGCGATCGCGGTGCCGCGGCTCGAGGCCGAGCGCGTCTACCGCTTCAAGCTGAGCTGGGACAAGGAGGTCACCGCGGAGGAGGCGGCGGCGTTCCGCACGGAAGTCGAGCGGCTCCTCGATCGGTTCTTCTGGCACCGCTCGCTCGGCGACCTCGACGCCGGCGAGGGGCGCCGGCTGAGGGAGGCGGTCGTCGCCGCCCTCGCGAAGGCCACCGGCGCCGACCGCTTCATCCGGACCGACAGCCTGTTCGACCCGGCGGCGCCGTTCGCCGAGGTGCAGGACCGGTTCTTCACCACCCTCAACGAGATCCTCGAGGTCGAAAACCAGCTCGACGACCGGATCGCGCGCTACGAGGACGCCCGCGCGCGCCTCAAGAGCCTGCTCCTCGGCGTGCGCGACGACGAGGCATTCCGGCGGCTCGACGCCGCGCTCGCGGGCCTGGCCGAGCGCGAGCCCGACCTGGCGCCGGCGGCCGCGGCCGCCGCCGTCGTCCGCGCCGGGATCGGCGACGGCCTGCGCGGCCCGCGCACGCTCGGCGGCGACGACGAGCTGGCGGAGTTCCTGGAGGCGGCCCGGGCCGCCTACGGCGAGGGCCTCGGTCGGCTCGACGGCCTGATCGAGCTGCTCCGGGACCCGCCGGTCCCGGGGCTGAGCGTGCCCGACCGCGAGCGCCTCCGCGCCCTCGCCGCGGCCGGCGGCCCGCTGGCGCGGGCGCGCGCGCAGGTCGAGATCCTCCGCCAGCACGTCGGGGTCAACTTCCCCGAGCTGAGGAGCCGGCGCCGGGAGGCGATCGCCCGGGTCGCCGAGGGCTACGAGACCCTGGCCCGGACCTCGCTCGTCGTCGCGGGCTCGACGACCGGCGATTTCGCCACCCAGCACAACAACTACGTCAGCTTCGACGGCGGCCTGGCGTTCGCGCCCGACCTCGACGATTTCGTCGTCTACGCCGGCACCAACGTCTACTTCCGCCCGGTCAACAAGGGCGCGCCGCTCAACCAGCTCGGCGGCTTCCGGGCGACCCTCACCCGGCGCTTCGCCCTCACCATCGGCCTCACCGTCGAAGGGATCGCCGACCAGGGCTCGCGGCCGACCCGGGTCGACCTCTTCGACAGCCAGTCGCTGGTGCTCGGCGCGGGGCTGCGGCTCACGCAGTCGCTGCGCGCGACCGCGGGCGCGCTGGTCTTCAAGCGGCGCAGCCGCAACCCGCTGTCCGACGACGTCGAGCTGGCGGCGACGCCGTTCCTCGCCGTCTCCTTCGACATGGACGTCGCGCCGGCCCTCAACGGCATCGGCGCCCGCTTCAAGGGCGGCGGCTAGAGAGAGGAGCGCCCGGTGACCATCTTCATCGAGAAGGCCTTGAAGGCGCGCCCCGACGCGGTCGCCCTGCCGGCCGAGGTCGACCTCTGCGCGACCCTGCGCTCCGACCGCGACGGCGAGCCGGTGACGATCACCTACGCGCTGGGCGCGGACCACGACGTCCGGTTCGAGACCGCGGGCGGCGCGACGGCGAAGACCGTGACCTTCGAGGCGACGCTCCGCCGCGACGCCGAGGCGCGCTGCGACGCCGTGCGCCTGGTCCGGGGACCGGGCGAGCCGGCGGCCAACGTCCGGATCGAGCAGACGCTCGCCGGCGCGGACAACGAGGAGTCGAGCGTGTGCCGGCTGACGGTCCTCGCCGCGGGCGACCCGCCACGACTCGACCCGCGGAGGTGAGACCGATGACGCGGCGCTACTGCACGACAGGACCCCTGCTGTTGGCGGCCGGCATCGCCACCGCCTCGACCGGGTGCTACGACCGCGCCGACTACTCGCCGACCGAGAGCCTGGTGCGGTCGATCCTCGCCCTGGAGAGCACGAGCGGCGAGACCTCCCTGCCCGCCGACGGCTTCTCCCGGCTGCGCCTGGTGGCCAGGGTCGCCACCGATACCGCGCTCGACAAGCGAGCCGTCCTCTTCTCCACCACGGACGGCACGCTCGTCGGGGGCACCGGCGACGGCGACGCCCGCCGCGTCGACCCCGACGGCGACGGCCGCGCCGCGATCGACCTGCGCAGCTCGAGCCGCGTCGGCGCCGCCGTGGTCACCGCCAGGCTCGAGCGGGAGCCCGGCATCGCGGCGTCGCTGGCCGTCGAGTTCATCCCCGTCGACCCCGCCGGGATCCTCCGCTTCGTGGCCGTCCCGGTCTCGGCGCCCGCCGACGGCGCCACCGTGAGCGCGCTCACGGTCGAGGTCTCGCCGCAACTGCCGGCGGAGAGCCGCGAGGTCGAGTTCCGGACCACCGCCGGGAGCTTCGCGCCGGGCGGCGGCACGGAGGTGACGGTGCCCGCGGACGCCGGCAACCGGGCGACCGCCGACCTGCGCAGCGCCGGCGAGCCGACCGCGGCGCGGATCCGGGCGACGGCGGCCGGCGTGACCCGGGAGGTGGTCGTCGAGTTCGTGCCGGCCTTGCCCGACGACCTCACGCTGGTCGCGGTCCCGCCCGCGGTCGCCGCCGGTCCCGGCGCCAGCGTCGAGCTGACCGCGACCCTCCACCGGCGGGTCGGGAGCGCGACCCCGGGGACCAAGGTGACGTTCGCCGCCGACGCCGGCGGGTTCAGCAACGCCGAGGTCCTCTCCGGCCCGGACGGGACCGCCGCGACGACGTTCTTCCCCCGCGCCGAGGCCGCGGGGAGGATCGCCGTCACCGCCAGCGCCCTGGGCGCGGGCGGCGGCATGGTCACGGGCACGGTGGTCGTCGAGGTGGTCGGCGGAGGCTGACCGCGCCGCCGAGCCGGGCGACGGTCGCCTCGAGCGATCGCCGCCGGGCGACCGGCAGGCCCTCGCCGAGGGCGGCGCGCGCCGCGGCGAGCGCCGCGGCCTGCGCGCCCA
>CAZNIX010000156.1:0-9919 GCA_964573125.1 uncultured Thermoanaerobaculia bacterium | reverse complement strand
GCCGCGGGACGCGCCGGCGCGGCCGGCTCACGCCGGCTCGGCGCGGCGGGAGCGCGGCGCGGCGAACCGGCTGGCCCAGAAGATCCAGAGCAGGACGCCGAACAGGATCACCACGGTCTGCCAGATCACCGTGTGCGAGGCGTCGAACAGCTTCGGGAAGTAGGCGCCGGTCAGAAACAGCGCCACCACCCGCACCAGGTTGACCACCTGGATCGCGAGGATGCCGAGCACGAGGCCGGCGGCGCGCGCCGTCCACGCGGCGGGGAACGCGAGCACCGCCGAGATGAAGATCAGCATCGTCTCCACGCCGTTGCAGCCGTTGCGGATGTTGACCGCGAAGCGGTGGTTCTCGATGATCGTGCCGCGCATCGTGATCCCCTGGCCCATCAGGTTGAGCGTCGCGCCGCTGACCCGGGCGATGCCGGCGGTGAACGGCTCGATCACCCCGTCGTTGACCGGCTGGAGGGAGATGGCGGTGAAGCTCGCGCCGAGCAGGACCAGGAACACGACCAGGAAGACGATCTCGCGCCGCCGGCCGGGCGGGTGGCGGCCGTCGCCGGCGGCGGCGGGCGGGTGCTGCGACGTCTTGCGCGCCATTGAGTTCCTGCCGGCGCCGCGCGGCGCGCGGCGGGGCCGCATCTTAGAAGACCGAGACGCGCCCTGTCCACATTGACACCTCCAAGCCGCCCGCGTACCATCCTGCGGACCCGGACGGAGCCCTCCTTGCACGGAAGCCTCAGGGAAAAGGCGGTCCTCTTCGATCGCGATCAGATGCGGCGCGTCATCCGGCGCATGGCGGGCGAGATCGTCGAGCGCAACGCCGGGGTCGGGGGGCTCCTGCTGGTCGGCATCCGCACCCGCGGGGTGCCGCTGTCCGAACGGCTGGCGGCCGAGATCGAGCGCTCGGAGGGCGCCGCGGTCGGGCGCGGAGTCCTCGACATCACGCTCTACCGCGACGACCTGTCGGCGATCGCGCCGCAGCCGGTGGTCCGCGAGACGACGCTGCCGCCGCTCGACGGCAAGACCATCGTGCTGTGCGACGACGTGCTCTACACCGGGCGCACGGTGCGCGCCGCGCTCGACCACCTCGCCGACTACGGCCGCCCGCGCTCGGTCCAGCTCGCGGTGCTCATCGACCGCGGCCTGCGCGAGCTGCCGATCCAGGCCGATTTCGTGGGCGAGCGGGTGCCGACCACGCCGCGGGAGGTCGTCGAGGTCGCGTTCCCCGAGACCGACGGCCACGAGGGCGTGCGGCTGATGGAGAAGGTCGAGGGCTGAATGGCCGCGCCGGGCTGGCAGCGCAAGGACCTGCTCGGCATCGCCGACCTCTCCGCCGACGAGATCCGCCTCGTGCTCGACACCGCGGCCTCGTTCCGCGAGGTCGCGGCGCGCCCGATCAAGAAGGTGCCGACGCTGCGCGGCAAGACCGTGATCAACCTGTTCTTCGAGGGCTCGACGCGCACCCGGTCGAGCTTCGAGATCGCCGAGAAGCGCCTCTCCGCCGACAGCCTCAACTTCTCGACCGCCGGCTCCTCGCTGACCAAGGGCGAGAGCCTGATCGACACCACGCTCAACCTCCAGGCGATGGCGCCCGACCTGATCGTCATCCGCCACGCCCATCCGGGGGTGCCGCACATGCTCGCCCGGCGGGTCGCGGCGGGGGTGATCAACGCCGGCGACGGCGCGCACGAGCACCCTACCCAGGCGCTGCTCGACGCCCTGACCATCCGCGAGCGCAAGGGGCGGATCGCGGCCTTGAAGGTGGCGATCGTCGGCGACATCGAGCACAGCCGAGTGGTGCGCTCGAACATCCACCTGCTGACGAAGCTCGGCGCCGAGGTCACGGTCGCCGGCCCGCGGACGATGATGCCGGTCGCGGTCGAGCGGCTCGGCGTGCGCGTGGCGCACACCCTCGAGGCGGCGATCGAGGGCGCCGACGTGGTGATGATGCTGCGCATCCAGCTCGAGCGCCAGAGCCGGACGCGCTTCCCCTCGGTGCGCGAGTACTTCCGCCTCTTCGGCCTGACCGCCGAGCGGCTGGCGCACGCCGCGCCCGACGTCATCGTCATGCACCCGGGGCCGATGAACCGCGGGGTCGAGATCGCGAGCGACGTCGCCGACGGCCCGTTCTCGGTCATCCTCGAGCAGGTCGGCAACGGCGTCGCGGTGCGGATGGCCGTTCTCTACCTCTGCTCGGGCGCGCACCGGGAGGCGGCGTGAGCGGCGCGCTCCTGATCCGCGGCGGCCGGGTGGTCGATCCCGCCCAGGGGCTCGACGGCTCTCGCGACCTCCTGCTCGAAGACGGCAAGGTCGCCCGCCTCGAGCAGCGGATCGACCCGAAGAGCGCCGGCGGCGCCGAGGTCCTCGACGCCTCCGGGCTGGTCGTCGCCCCCGGCTTCATCGACCTCCACGTCCACCTGCGCGAGCCGGGGCAGGAGTACAAGGAGACGGTCGCGACCGGCACCCGCGCCGCCGCCGCCGGCGGCTTCACCGCGGTCGCCTGCATGCCGAACACGGTGCCGGTCAACGACAACCCGTCGGTGACCGAGCACATCCTCTCCGAGGCGCGGCGCGCCGGCTGGGCGCGGGTCTACCCGATCGGCGCGGTGTCCAAGGGGCAGCGCGGCGAAGAGCTGGCGGAGATGGGGGAGATGGCCGCCGCCGGCGCGGTCGCTTTCTCCGACGACGGCCTGCCGGTGGCGAGCGGCGAGCTGATGCGCCGGGCGCTCCTCTACGCGGCGCACTTCGGCGCGCCCGTGGTCCAGCACGCCGAGGACCTCGACCTCACCGGCGCCGGCGTGATGCACGAGGGAGAGTGGTCGACCCGGCTCGGCCTCGCCGGCATCCCGGGCGCCGCCGAGGACGTGATGGTCGCGCGCGACCTCCTCCTGCTCGCGGAGACCGGCGGCCGCTACCACGTGGCGCACCTGTCGACCGCGCATAGCCTCGACCTCGTGCGCGCGGCCAAGGCGCGCGGGCTGCCGGTGACCTGCGAGGCGACGCCCCACCATCTGCTGCTCACCGACCGCGCGGTCGCCGACACCGGCTTCTCGACCGACACCAAGATGAAGCCGCCCCTCCGCGCCGAGAGCGACCGCGAGGCGCTGCTCGCCGGCCTCGCCGACGGCACGATCGACGCGATCGCCTCCGACCACGCGCCGCATCACCGCGACGAGAAAGACGTCGAGTTCTCGGCTGCCCCGTTCGGGATCGTCGGCCTGGAGACCACGGTCAGCCTCTGCCTGGACCGGCTCGTGCGGGCGGGCGTGATCGGCCTCGCGCGCCTGGTCGAGCTGCTCTCGACCGGCCCGGCGAAGACGTTCGGCCTCCCGGGCGGCACGCTCGCGCCGGGGAGCCCGGCGGACGTGACCCTCCTCGACCTCGACCGCGCGGTCACCATCGACCCGCGGACCTTCCGCAGCAAGTCGCGCAACACCCCGTTCGGCGGCTGGGAGCTGCGCGGAGCGCCGGCGGGGACGATCCTCGACGGACGGCGGATCACGCCGTAGACCTCGGCAGGTTCAGCGGCTTCGCCTTCTCTTTTCTGCGGTGTCCTCGTCCCAGTCCACTTCCAATTCGTCCGGCATCTCCTCGAGCAGCGGCAGTCGCGGGAGCCCGTGAGCGTCGGAGAGTTCGTCGAGCGTCATCACGCGGCCACCGTCGAGCAGGATATCGCCGCGAACGATGAAACGAAGCCCCCAGCCTAGTGGCGTGGCTTCCTCGTCCGCCATGGCCACGCGCTCTTTGAGGATGCCACGATCCTGGTCGTCCGACCGCCGCGCAATGTGCCGCGCTAGGTCGATGGGCTCGCGCTTTGCTCTTTCCACCGCAACCTCGAATGGTTCGGGGTTTCCGCGCGGGTTCAAGGAGAGCTTGCACGAGGCGATTTGAAGGCTGGTCAGCGGGTCTTGCAGTGTCCCCTGGAGGTGGGCTACCGCAGACCGGCCGCAGACCCATCCACTCGCTGAATAGGACTCGATCGCGCCCCAGTCCTGAGCGCCAGCGAGGGAGGTTACGAGCCGCTTTGCGAGCCCATCCCTGAGCCAGGGTTCCAGCCGCTCTTTGAGCCCATTCCCGAGCCAGGTCGTCGGCCCAACAGAAGATCCAGCCTCGAGGCCAGTCGAGGTCTCGAGCCCAGTAATGAGCCCACTTAGCAGTCGTTGCGCGAGACCAATGTGCCCAGTGGCGAGCCCAGTAGAGAGCCAACTCGCGCGCCGAATCGCGCACCAAGTCGCGTGCCACTTCATGATCCGGTGTCGCTTCGCGGTTCCAAAAGAAAGGCCCTATCCACTCGCCATCAGGGTGGGCGAAGTTGTGAAGAAAGAACAAATGTTGAGACCAATCCAGAAACCAGAAACGAGCCAACCAACGAGCTAAGGAACGAGCCGCTGTGATAATAGTATTATTAAGCTCGCGCGGAGCCAGCAGCGATCCCGCTACAGCCCTTATTGTTTCTTTCCCTACTCCCAGAGAGGCAAGAGCCTGAAGGCGAATTCCGGCGATCCGGCGCTCGCCGGGCCAGACATGCAGCAACGCTGCTGCCTGCGGATCCCCGGGCCAGAGAGGGAAGCTCCCGGACAGGAACCTGCCTGCCGCCAGGGCCGTTGCCTCGACGGGTGAGCCTCTCAAGTAGCCCAAAATCACGCCCGCGAGCGACGCGCCAGCCCGATTCTCCGGGACCGCCACCGCGGCCGCCTCCGCAGCACGGCTGAGCCGTGTCCATCCGAGCCAGGAGGCCCGAGATGCAGACTCAGCCAGGCGGCACTCCAGAGTGTTCCTACGGTTGTCCTGGCGGCTCGATGCCCAGCCATACAGGCATGTTTCAGCGTTGTCCGGCCACTCATTCGCGAGGGTCGAGGCGAACGCGGCACTCCAGGTGTCGAAAGCTTCCGACGTGCCCAACCCATCCGCGAGCATCGCGCCAGCGAGCGCCTGGCCGCCGCCTCCCGAATCGGTCAGTTCGAGAAGAAGTGGCTCAAGCTGTGACCGACTGCGACCCGAGAGGATCGCCGCCCACAGGCGGAGAGTCTCCCACCAGTTGGCATTCGCGAGCAGCCCAATCATCTGTTGCTTCTGCGCCTTTTCGGTGCGCTGGTTGACGTCGAGGTGCCACGCGGTCAGGTACTCCTGGAAGCTCAGGTGGCTGAACTCAAGCTGTCCGTCGGCGCGATCAGTCAGGAGCCCGCTGCGCGCGACCAGCCAGTCCACGAAGCCCTTTCGCTGCTCCGTCTGCCAACGATCGGGCAGCAACTGCACCAGCCGGTCGGCGGGACCCCGGATGGCCGAGCGGCTTCGCGTCTTGTAGCCCTCCTCCTGGAGTCCCCATGCCAGCGCAGCCACCGCCTGCCGGCGCTCTTCGCTGTCCGGCGGCCACCAGTGTCCGTGGGCATCGACCGCACCTTCCTCCGCCTTCCGCTCGGGCAGGTGGGTCAGCAGGTTGTCGATGCAGGCGTCGTAGAGCAGATGCCGCTTGTCCGGGAGCCGCTGGCTCCGCGACAGGAACAACATCATGGTCAGGAGCAGCGGCGTCCGGCCGAGGTCCCGCGCCTCGCGGGAGCGCTCGAGCGCCAACCGAAACTGGGCGGTCTCCGCGGCGGCGGTCTCCACGTCATCCCCGTGGTAGCGGCGGAAGAAGCGATCGGCGAGGTCCGCCATCTCCAGGTCGGAGAGCGGCTGCATGTCCAGCTCCTCGAACCCCTCGGTGTGGCTCGGCTTGCCCTCTCCGTAGGGGCGGCTGGTGACGACGACCAGTAGGCGCGGGTATTCCTCCCGCAGGGCCTGAAGTGCCTCGCGCACCTGCTCGCCCAGTCGGCCGAGCTCGTCCCAGCCGTCGACAAGCAGGACCGACCGTGGGTCGGACGTGGACTGCAGCGCACGCCGCAGCTCCGCCTCGCAATCGCCCTCGACCCGCTCGCTGATCTTCTCCGCGAGGAAGCGGGTGAGGCGGCGCTTCCTGCCGCGACCCTTCTGCCACTGCGGTGCCAGCTCGCGTAGGACCAGGGCGAGCGGGAAGGCGTCCGGTCGATCGATGAGTCGACGGAAGGTCCAGCGAACCCAGGTGGTCTTGCCGGAGCCAGCCAGGCCGCGGATGATGAGCGCGCGGTCGCGTGCCAGCAGCTCCTCCGGCGGGAGCGGTGCTCCGAGATCGGTCTTCGACGCGTCGAAACCGGGCGCCAGTCGTAGCGGCTGATACATGTCGTCGAGATCGGCGGCAATCGGCGGCGAACTCCCGCGGCGCGCCCGTGGGCCGCGTCGCGACGCCGAGCATGGAGAGGTCCCAGCGTAGGAACTGCTGCCGGAAGGCGCGGCGGTAGGCGTCGAGGAACCAGGAACGAGGCGGCGGTCTCCCCGGGCGCTGTCTCCGCGGGACGCGCGGCTGGGGCCTGCAGGAACCCGGGCGGTAGAGCGAGGACGAACGATCGCCCATCAGGGTCGGCTTGGTCGGGAGTGAAGGCGCCGCGATCCACCTCGCCCTCGATGCGGGCCTGCGGCGCGTAGGTAAGGCACCACGAGCGGATCTCCGGGGCCTCCGGATCGATCTCGATCAGGCGAACTGAGGCCGGCTCCTCGCGGGGCAGCTTGTCCGCCGCCAGCGCCAGGCTGCCCGCCGACAGAACGTGAGAACGGCCGCCGTTCCAGGTCTTGGCGTCGCGGGCGTGGTGGTGACCGTGGAGGACGAGCTGGACGGAGCAGTCCTCGGCGATCGCCTTCAGGCGGTCACCACCCTCGAAGCCGAGCGCGTCGCCTTGGTAGCGGGCGATCAGCTCGCCGACGTCGGCGCCAACGGCCAGCTCGCTCCGCAGACGGTCCGCCCAGGCGTCGAGGTTCGCCCGTACGGTCACGTCCGGGTTGTGATGGACGGCGACGATCTTGAGCCATGACATGCCGTCGCCGGTGCGCAGAGCGTCCATCACGGACTTCGCCTGGTCGGGACCGATCATGCCGACGTGGTCCGCACGCCGGTGGGTCTCTCGCTCGCACGAGTTGAGCGCTGCGACCGCCAAGCGCTGCTCCGGGTAGCGGTAGAGGAGAGCTCCCGTTCGCAGCGACATCGCGACACCGGCGATGCCCGCGTCGCCGTAGAAGCGGGTCGTGAACTCCTGGAAGGGCAGGAACTTCGTTTCCTCGAACCGGCGCCGCAGCTCGTCGTCGTCGAACCCTTCGAGCTGCTGGTCGATCTCGGCCTTCTTGCAGTGGAGCCAAGAGACATCGTGGTTGCCGGGGAGCAGAACCGCTCGCCGGCGCGGCAGGCGGAGGCCGTCGACGACGGCGCCGAGGAAGGCACCTGCCTGCTCGAACTCCTTCGGGTGCCCTGTCTCGGCAAAGTCGCCGGTGGCGATCACGAGATCGACCTCGGCGGCGATCCCGAGCCGCTCGCGGCTGGCCTTGAGCTGGGCGAGGAACCCCTCGGCGAAGCGCGCGGGCTCCAGCTCGCGGAACCGGCTGTGGGCTCCGAAGTGCAGGTCCGAGAGGTGGAGAAGGAGCATCGCCGGGAGATTCTGGCGAAACCCTGCCGCTCGCGGAAGCTTATGCATGGAGACGTATTCTCGACCGTGGGCGCAGGTACATCTAGACCGATGTATACTGCCTCGGAGGTCCCAACGCCATGCCCAAGCACCGCACGCAGCTCTTCCTTGAGCCGGAGCAGCACGAAGCGCTGAGCCACCAGGCGCGGCAAGAGGGGAGGTCGGTCTCGGAGGTCGTCCGCGAGTACGTGGATCAAGGCCTCGAGCGCAGCCGCGCGGAGATCGACCGCCGGCTCAGGGTGCTCGACGAGCTGGCGCGGCTGAGCGACGAGATCGGCCCGATCAGCGGCGATCCGATCGCCGAGGTGCGCGAAGAGCGCGACCGCGAGATCGTCGCCGTGTTGACCGGGAGACCGAGCGAGTGAGCCTGGTCGTCGACTCCAATGTTCTGATGGGGCAGGCGGTCCATCTGCCGTACTCAGTCGCTGCCCGACGTCACTTCCGCGACTGGATGGAATCCGGCACCCGCTTGGTCGCCCCGGTGCTCTGGCAGTACGAGGTCACTTCGGTGCTGCGGAGACTCGTCAGCCTGAAGGAGCTGAGCGCGGAGCAGGCGAATCGGGCCTTCGACCGCATCTACTCGCTGGGCGTCGAGAGCGTCGCGCCCACTCCGGAGCTTCAGCGCAGCGCCCTGAGTTGGGCCGAGCGGCTTGGCCGTTCGAAGGCCTACGACAGCGCCTACCTGGCCGTCGCCGAACGGTTGGGGGCACCGTTCTGGACGGCAGATCGACATCTGGTCCGCAACGCCCGGGGGTTGGGTCTCGACTGGGTGTGCGATGCCACGACGGCGGAGACCGATGCGGGCGACGATGCCGATGCGAAGGATGGCCACGGCTAGCGGCACGGCGGGACGGGTGTTTGGGAGCGCGATTGCGCGAAGCGTCGTCGGCAGCGCGCTCCTGCTCGGCCTCTCCTGGACGGCACACGCCCGCGATTCGGAAGGGGTGCCCCAGGGCCGGGCGAGCCTCGAGAGCCGGGCGGTGCTGGTGGGTGAGAGCGTGCGCCTCTACCTGCCGGCCGGGGTGGCGGCGGGGGAGGTGCACCGGTGGCTGCTCGGGGAGCTAGAGCGGGCGGTGGGGGAGATGGCGCCGCGCGTGCCGGTGGCGGTCGAGCCGCCGCTGACCGTCGCGCTGGAGCCCGACTACCCGGCGCTCGCGCGGGCGACCGGGCGGCTGGAGCCGGCGGTGGCGACCGGGGTGCCGCGGCCGGCCTTGCGGCGGGACGAGTGGGGCGGCGAGGGAGTCCCCGCGGCCGCCCCCGCCGAGGTGTACCTGGTCTGGCACCCGGACGACCTCTACGCCCTCCGCCACGCGGTGGCGCGGGCGCTCCTGGTCCGCGCCGGGCTGGCGGCGGCGCTGCCGCCGTGGCTCGAGCGGGGCGCCGCGCTCTGGCTCTCGGAGGAGTGGTACGGGCGGCCATACCGGGAGTGGCTGCCGGTCCTGGCGCGGACCGGGGCGCTGCCGGAGGCGGCCGAGCTGCTCGCGGCCGAGGAGCAGCGCGACGGCTCGGCGCCGCTGTGGACACCGGCGGCGGCGGCGGCTTGGGGCGCGCTGGGCGGCGACACCGTGGCCGCGAAGGCGGCGCGGATGCCGGGGGAGGCGGGGTGGCGGGCGCTGCTCGCGAAGGTGGAGCGGGAGGCCCTGGCGGTGGCCCCGGGGAGCCGGTCGCGCCCGGCCCGGACGAAGGGCCCGCCGTCCGCCTCGTCGGACGGTCCGCACCGCACGGCGCCGCCCTTCTTCCGCGGCATGTCGCTCGCGATGCTCAACCGGATCGACGCCGGCTACCACGCGCCGTCGGTCGACGCCGCGCTCGACCGCCTCGATGCGCTCGGCGCGAACGCCGTGGCGCTGATGCCGTTCGCCTACCAGGCCGATCCGCGCCGGCCGGGGCTCGCGTTCCTGAACCGCCATCCGGGGAGCGAGACCGACGCCGGGGTCGTCCACGCCGCGCGCTGCGCCCACGCGCGCGGCTTCGCGGTGCTGTGGAAGCCGCATCTGTGGATCTCGCACCGGAGCTGGCCGGGCGAGGTCGAGATGGCAAGCGAGGCCGACTGGGCCGCCTGGTGGCGGAGCTACCGGCGCTACGTCCTCCACCACGCCTTCCTCGCCGCCTGGAGCGACGCCGACGCGTTCGCGGTCGGGGTCGAGCTCGACCGCACGCTCGGCCGCGAGCGCGAGTGGCGGGAGCTGATCGCGGCGGTGCGCGCGCTCTACCCGGGCGCCGTCACCTACGCCGCCAACTGGTTCGGCGGCGCCGAGGCGGTCGGCTTCTGGGACGCGCTCGACTACGCCGGGGTCGACGCCTACTACCCGCTCCACGACTCGCCCGCGGCGGACCGCGACGCGCTCGCCGCCGGCGCCCGCGCGGTGGTCGCCCGCCTCGCCCGCCTGGCC
>CAZNIX010000155.1:0-9968 GCA_964573125.1 uncultured Thermoanaerobaculia bacterium | reverse complement strand
GCGCCCGAGACCGCGGCGCGCGCGCGCAACGCCCTGGGCGAGCTGCTCGGCGAGCTGTCGCGCGAGCCCGCGGCGCGCTGGTCCGCCTACCAGATGCTCGCCGGCGGCAGCGAGGGGGTGCCGGTGCTGCTCGACCTCGCCGAGCGCGCGGCCGGCGCCGAGGGCCCGGCGCCGGCCTCCGACGACGAGCTGCTGGCGGCGCTGATCCGGGAGCTGGTCGCCCACCGCGAGCGCGGCGGCGACCCCGAGACCGAGCTGAAGCTCCTGCTCGCGCTGCTGCCGCTGGCGCTGCGCACCGCTCACCTCGAAGGGCTCGCCGGCGAGCTCAAGCACGCGATGCACCTCGCGCTCGAGCACGGCGGCGGCGGTCCCGAGCGGCTGCTCGCGCTGGCCCGGCTCAAGGCGGATTTCGACCGCCGCGAGGGGCGGCTGGCCAAGGCCGAGGAGACGCTGCGCAAGGCGCTCGAAACCTCGCACCACGTCGACGAGCGGGGCAAGGCGGCGCTCTTGCTCCAGCTCGGCCGCGTGCTGATCGCGCGCCAGCGCCTGGACGAAGCCGAGCGGCTGTTCCGGCAGGTGCTCGAGCGGGTCGGGCACCCGGGGACCGAGGACCTCGCGGCGAGCTGCCGTTTCTACCTCGGCAACATCGCGCTCCACCGCTGCCGCTACGAGGAGGCGCTCGAGCACCACCAGGCGGCGGTCGAGCTGCGCGCGGCGGGCCGGGGCCCGGTCAAGCCGCGGATCGCCTCGCTCACCGCGCTCGGCGCCTCCTACCTCGCGCTCGGGCGCTACGGCGAGGCGCTCGCCCACTACCAGCAGGCCGAGGAGCGCGCGCGCGAGGCGGGCGACGACGAGGAGCTGTCCTACGTCCTGCTCGGGATCGGCCGCGCGCTGTCGCGGCTGGGCGATTTCGCCGCCGCCTCGGCGCCCATGCGCCAGGCGCTGGCGCTGCGCGAGGCGAGCGGCGACGGCCTCGGCGAGGCGGTGGCGCGGCTGGCGGTGGCCGAGAACCACCTCGCGCTCGACCGCCCGCGCGAGGCGCTGCGCGAGGCGCGCGAGGCCCACTTCCAGCTCAGCCTGCTGACCGAGGGCAAGCCGCTCGGGCAGGCCGAGCAGCTCCTCGGCCGCATCCAGCTCACCCGCCGCAAGCTCGAGGAGGCGCGCAACTACCTGCAGCGCGCGCTGCGCTACCACGACGAGCGCGGCGACCGCGCCGAGGCCGCGTTCGACCGCGCCTGGCTGCTCGACGCCGCGCTCGCCGACGAGGAGCCCGAGGAGGTGGCGCGGCTCACGCGCGAGCTCGGCGCGTTCCTCGCCGGCGCCGACCACCCGGAGCTCGGCGAGCGCATCGACTACCGGATGTCGCGCGGGCTGGAGTGGCTGCGCGCGCGCGGCGAGGACGCCGGCGATCCGCTCCTCCACCTCGGCCGCGCCTACCGCGGCCTGCTCGCCAAGGCCGAACGCCTCCGCCCCGACCAGCGCCAGGTCTTCCTCTACCAGATCCCCGACCACGAGGCGATCGTGATCGCGGCGACCCGGGCGGGGCTGGCGCGGTAGGCGGGACTCGCGCCGTCGATGGACCCGGAATTCGAGGGCCGATGACGCCCCGAAGCGGACGATGACCTCGGGTCAGGCGGAGCGTGAGCCGCCGGCGATTGCCGCTCCCGGACGGTGGCTGGCGGCGATCGTTCTCCTGACCACGGCCGCGCGCCTGTTCCTCGGCTACGTCTTCTTCGGCTTCCACACCGGCGACGACGTCGAGATCCTCGAGGCCGGCTTCCTGCGCGCCCTCGGCTGGCCCTACGAGCCCTGGGCGATCCGTAACCTGCTGGTCTCCGACCTCCTGGTCGCTCCGGTCCTCCGCCTCGGCGCGGCGCTCGGCGTTCGCTCGGTCGAGACGCTCGCCTGGCTCGGGAGCCTGCCGTTCGTCGCGCTCGCCTCGATCAACGTCTGGCTGGTCTATCGCCTGACCCTCCGCTGGTGCGGCGGCGGCGACCCCGCGGTGGTCGCGGCGGCGCTCTACGCGTGCCACTGGATCCCCCTCGGCTACGGCACGATGGTCTACCCGCGGACCGCCGCGGTGACCGCGATCCTGCTCGCGACCCTGACGCTCCTCGGGCCGACCAGGTCGCGGTGGCGAGCGGCGGGCGCCGGCGGCCTGGTCGCGGTGGCCTGGGCGTTTCGCTACAGCGAGGCGGTGCTTCTCCTGCCGCTCTGCGCCGCGCTCTGGCTGCGCGGCGGCCGGGTGCGCGACCGCCTGCTCGACGGCGTCGCGCTCGGCGCCGGCTTCGCCCTCGGCAGCTTGGTGACCGTCGGCCTCGTCGACGCGCTCACCTGGGGCGAGCCGTTCGGGAGCCTGCTGGCGTTCGCCGACTACACGCTGGTCGAGCGGCAGTCGTCCTCGCTCGAGCCCAACCAGCCGTGGTACTGGTACCTCCGGCGCCTCCCGAAGTGGCTGCCGCTCACCCTCCTTCCCCTGCTCTGGCGCGCGCGCACCCTCCGCGGCTCGCACGCCTTGGCGCTCTTCATCGTCCTGCCGCTGATCGCGCTCTCGGCGATCCACCACAAGACGCTGCGATGCCTCCAGGGCGTGATCCCGTTCGTGGCCGTCCTGGGGGCGGCGGGCTGGTGGCTCTGGTGGCGCGAGGGCCGGCGGCGCCTGGCGGGGGTCCTGTGCGCGCTCTCGCTGCTCCTCGGACTGTCCGGGATCACGTTCCTGGCGAAGAAGTCGATGGCGGCGGTGGTCGCCGCGCGGGCGATCGCCGCCGCCGGGGAAGGCGGACCGGTCGCGCTGTCGCAGGCTTGGGCGTACGGGGACGATCTCTACCTCGGCCAGGGGGTGGGCATCGTCGAGCTCGGTTTCCCCCTCGACGTCGGCGCGCTCGGCGATCGGGTCGCCGGCTGCCGCTGGGTCGCCTTCTACGAGCAGGAGCTGGCGCGGAGCCCCCAGGTCGAGCCGCTCCTGGCCGGGGCCGGGTTCGATCGCCTCGCGACCTACGGTTGGGGCCGCGGCGAGCCGGTGGTGGTCTACCGCCGGTGAGGTCTCGGCCGAACCTACCGGCCTGCTCGCCAAGGCCGAGCGCCTCCGCCCCGACGTGACGCTCCGGGCGGCCTCAAGCCCCCCCACCGAGGTGAGCGGGGCGGACCGCCGCTCCGAACGCGAACCCCGCCGCGAAGCCGCCGAGGTGGGCGGCGTTGTCGATCATCGGCATGGTGAAGCCGAAGACGATGTTGAGCGCGGCCCAGAAGACGAGCTGGACCAGGAGCGAGCGCGCCTCGGGGCGCAGGCGGTCGCGGTGGCGGAGGAGGAACGCGATCAGGGCGCCGAGCAGGCCGAAGATCGCGCCCGAGGCGCCGACGCTCGGCACCGAGCTGCCGCTCACCAGGTCCCAGGCGACGCTCGCCAGCGAGCCGGCGAGACCGCTCACGAAATAGATCGCGGCCAGCCGCGCCGTGCCGAGCACGATCTCGACCAGCGCGCCGAGCTGGTAGAGCGCCCAGGCGTTGACCAGCAGGTGGAGGACGCCGGCGTGCAGGAACATCGCGGTCGCCAGGCGCCAGACCTGGCCGGCGAGCACCGGCTCGGCCCAGCTCGCGCCGAGGACGACGAGCAGCGGCTCGCCCCGAAACTTCGGGCCGAAGACCTCGCCCAGGAAGACGATGCCGATCGCGACCAGGAGGACCCGGGTCAGCGGCGCGCCCGCGAGCAGTCCTCTCAACGGCCGCCCGCCCGCGCCAGGTACTCGTCGAGGCGGCGGCGTTCGGTCGGACCCAGCGCGGCGTAGGGGAGGAGGAGCTCTTCTCCCGGCTCGGGCAGCGGCACCGCCACCCGGCCGAGCGCGCGCCCGAGGCCGCGGCAGTCGGCGCCGCCGGGGACGAGCAGCGTGAAGCCGGTGCACAGGGTGACCAGGCGGCCGGCGAGCGCGCTCTCGACCTCGAGGTGGACCGCGCGCGGCAGCTCGAGCGGGATCACCTGGTAGCCCTCGGCGCCGGGGGCCATGCGCACCCGTCCCTCGAGCGCCAGCGACTGCGCCGGCAGCACCACCTCGTCGACCAGCCGCCCGGGCGCGCCGCCGCCGACGGAGAGGTCGGCGATCAGCCGGCCGCGGCCGCGCACCGCCGCGGTCAGCTCGGCGCGGTGGCTGCCGTCGCCGAGCGGCACCAGGCGAACCCGGTGCTCGAGCACGTCGAGCGCGTTCTCGGGCGAGGCGAGGTGGAGCGTCAGCGGCCCCTGCTCGACCGCCCCGAGGTCGGCGCCGGGCTCGGAGAAGCGGCCGTTGAAGGCGGCGAACGACAGCTCGAGCGGGGCGCCGCGCTTCGCCGCCGGCGCCGCGGCGGCGAGCAGCCCCCCGCACGCGAGCGCGGCGGCGAGAGCGGCCCGCGAGCCCGGCCGCCGCCCGCTCACGGGTAGTAGCCCCGGATCGTACGCGCGGTCAGCTCGCGCTGCTTGAGCTTCACCTCGACCTCCCGGAACTCGTCGCCGCCGCCGGCGCGGTCGGACTGGTAGGCGATCAGGTAGCGGCTGCGCAGCTCCTGCTCGATCTCGCCGTACACGTTCTCGAGCTCCGCGGCCCGGCCGATGAAGAATACCCGGCCGCCGGTCTCCTCCGCCAGCTCCTTGAGCTTGCCGCGGACGCCGGACAGCGGCCCGCCGACGCCGAGGCCGACGGCGTAGATCGCCACCCCGCTGCGGCGCGCGTACTCGATCGCCGCCCGGTACGACACCGAAGACGAGGTGTCGTCGCCGTCGGAGAGCAGGATCAGCGCGCGTTGGCCGCGGAAGCCGCGGAAGTAGTAGAGGCTGGTCACGGTCGCGTCGTGGAGCGCCGTGGAGCCGAACGCGGCGAGGTCGTCGAGCCCCTCCGTGCACGCCTCCCCGTCGTCGGTCGGCGGCATCAGCAGCTCCGGCCGGTCGGCGAAGCCGACCACGAAGCAGCGGTCGCCCGGGCGCAGCATGCGGGCGACGAACTCCCGCCCGGCGCGCTGCGCCTCGCCCAGGGTCTCGGCCATCGAGCCCGAGGTGTCGATCGTGACGCCGATGGTCAGCGGCAGATCCTCGACCAGCTCGAACTTGGTGATCTCCTGCGGCCGGCCGTCCTCGTAGACCTCGAAATCGTCGACCCCGAGCCCGCGTACCAGCCGGCCGTTGCGGTCGGTGACCGCGGCGTACAGCTCGACGAGATCGACGTCGACCTCTTCGAGGAACTCCGGGGCGTTGACGAAGCGCACCGCCTCGGCGCTGCGGCCGTCGTCGAGGGTGGCGAGCGCGGCGACATAGGTGACCTCGCCGGCCGCGGGCGGCGGCACCTCGACGGTCGCCGTCCACGGCGGTCGCTCGAGCACCGCCACCGTGCGGTCGCCGAGCCGGATCTCGACCCGCTCGACCCGCCGCTCCTCGGGCACCACGATCTCGGCGCGCACGGTCACCGGTCCGGAGCCGGTGAAGCCGCGCGCCGGCTCGACGATCGCGACCGCGAACGCGCCCCGCGGCTGGTTGATCACCACCTCGTCGGCGGCGACCAGCTCGCCGGCGGCGTCGTAGCCCTCGGCGCGCACGACCTGCTCCGTGGGCACCTCGGCCAGCCGCAGCTCGACCGAGAACGGCCGCCGCCCGACCGCGAGCTGGGCCTGGCCGTCGACCAGGAACGTGACCTTGACGATGCGCGCGCCGGTGACCAGCGCCTCGGCGCGCCACAGGCCGAGCACCACCTCGCCCGGCGGCGGCACCAGGATCAGCGAGTCGGCGCCGGCGACCGGCGCCAGCGCGAGGTCGGTCTCGAGCGCCTCGATCACCTCGCCGGCGAGCGCCGGCTCGGCCACCGGCGTCGCCTCGCGCGGCACGCTGAAGCCGGCGGTGACCACGGTGCGCGCGCCGCCGATCTCGTCGCTGACCGCGAGCCGGAGCAGGTAGGCGCGGTCGGCGCGCAGCGGCCGCTCGAGCGCGAGCACGATCGGCGTCGCCTGGTCGGGGCGCTGCTGGCGGAAGCGGACGCGGAACTCCTCGAAGATCTCCCCCTCCTGCTCGACCACGCCGTCGACCGCCATCTGCAGCTCCTGCTCGCCCCCCTCGGTCGCCAGCTCGACGCCGGCGCCGGCGGGCAGGGTGAGCAGAGCGCGGGCGACCGTGCGCTGGTGACGGCGCTCGGGGAAGACGACCTCGACGCCCTCGACCGCGAGCCGCGCCGGCGGCTCGGGGAGCGCGGTCGCCGCCGCCGCGCGCGCCCACGCGGCGAGGTCCGCGGGCGGCGCCAGGAAGCGCTCGTAATCGCCCTGCGCCGGCCGGTTCTGCTGGTAGTCGCGCAGCGCGCGCACGCCGGTCGCCTCGTCGACCCGCCCGGTCTCCTTGCAGGTCGCGGTGTCGAAGCGCGGGCCGAACAGCCGGCCGCGCAGCTCTTCGGCCTGCTGCAGCCAGTACTCCATCTCCGAGGTGTAGAGCACGCGCTTGGAGTCGAGCGGCAGCCAGAGCCGCCACGGCTGGTCGGGGTTCGGGCGGTAGACGACCAGTTGCTGGGCCTCGCCGGCGGCGCCGGCCGGGCCGCCCGGGCGGGAGGCATAGCTCCAGATCTCGAGCGGCTTGAAGGTCAGCCCGCACTCGATCACCCGCCGCTCGTCGGGCTCGCCGTTGAGGAAGAGCAGCCGGGCGCGGACGTCGAGCGGCGAGAGGAAGGCCGCGGCGGCGAGCTGGCGCCGGCGCTCGATGCCCTCGGCCAGCTCGTTGAGCGGTGTGGCGGGGTCGGGATCGCGGGCGAGGAAGGCGGCGATCCACGCCGCGCGCGCCTCGGCGTCGAGCGCGGTCAGCTCGGCGCGATCGACGTCGCCGAGCAGCAACCCGGGGCCGTCCTGGAGGAATGCGCGCTGCGGCTCCGGCCACAGCGTCGGCTCGGCGGCGGCGGCCGCGACCGCGCCGGGGGTGGTCAGCGCCAGCGCCAGGGCGGCGGCGAGGGCGGCGGGTGCGATCGAGCGCATGGTGACTCGGTTCCTCCGGATGGTTCCGCGCGGGCGGGCTGCTTCGGCGGTTGGCTCCCGGCTGTCGTCGGTTCGAATCGGCCGGCTCCGGGCTGCGGTCGGCGGCGCTGGCCGGTCGATCGGCTCGCGAGCGGACGGCTCCGCGTGGCCTGCACGGCCGGTGCCAGTCCCGGCGCGGGTTCGGCGCACCTCCGGCGGTGAGTACGCTCACGCGCGGGGGGCGGTTCGCCGCGCCCGGCGCGGCGTGCACGATACACTGGCGGCCGGACCTCCCGCGACCACCCGTGACTTCGCCGATGGACCGCCGCAACGAACCGATCACCGCCTGGCAGGCGGGGGACCGCGTCCAGGGGTTCGCGCTCGTCCTGCGCAAGGAGGCGCGCGAGGACCGGCGCGGCATGGCGTTCGTCGACCTCGAGCTGGCCGACCGGAGCGGCTCGATCGCGGCCAAGGTGTGGGCCGACAGCGAGGCGCTCGACGCCGAGTTCGAGGCCCACGACTTCGTCGCGTTCCGCGGCCGGGTCCAGGAGTACCGCGAGCGGCTGCAGCTCGTGGTCGAGCGCTGCCGGCGGGCCACCGACGAGGATCGCGCCCACGGCTTCGCCGAGGCGCTGCTGATCCCGTCCACTCACGAGGACATCGACGATCTGGAGCGGCGACTGGCGCGGGTGATGACCGAGCAGATCGAGCGCCCGGCGCTGCGCCGGCTCGCGGCCGAGACCCTCGCCCTCTACGGCGAGCGGCTGCGCGTCCACCCGGCGGCGAAGTCGATGCACCACGCCTACCGCGGCGGCCTGCTCGAGCACGTGGTCTCGATGGCCGAGCTGGCGGTCCGGGTGTGCGCGCACTACCGCACGCTCGACCGCGACCTGCTGCTGGTCGGGGTGCTGTTCCACGACCTCGGCAAGCTCGACGAGCTGGGCGCGATGCCGGTCAACGAGTACACGCTCGAGGGGCGCCTCGTCGGCCACGTCGTGATCGGGCGCGACCTCCTGCGCGAGCGCTGCGCCGCGATCCCCGGCTTCCCCGCCGAGCTGCGGCTCGAGCTCGAGCACATGGTGCTCTCTCATCAAGGAAGGAAGGAGTTCGCCTCGCCGGTCGAGCCGGCGACCCCCGAGGCGCTGGTCCTCCACTACCTCGACGACCTCGACTCCAAGCTCAACCACTTCCTGCGCGAGCCGGCCCCCGGCCTCACCTGGCACCGCGGCCTCGGCCGGCACATCTGGCGGCCGGAGCGAGAGGGGGACGAAGGCGCGGCGCCGCCGCCGGGCGCGGACAAGGGACCCATGGAGGCGGCGGTCCCGGTGGCGACGGCGATCACGCCGCCGGAGCCGGCCCCGGAGCCGGCGGATGAAGAGCTTCCATTGGCGCGGCCGACGCTGTTCGATCCGTAGGACTCGGCAGTCCAGGCACCTTCAAACTTCGAGGCCGTATGCCTCGAGCACCCGGCGGTACTCGCTCATCGTAACGATCCGCATGCCCTCGTAGGGCGACAGGTCGATGAGGTGGGCATCGTTACTGACCAAGTAGTCAACGCCCGCGGCAAGAGCCGCCTGGAGGATCGGGCTGTCGGCGGGATCTCCGGGCACCCGATGGCGCGAGGTCGAGGGCTCTACAGTCGCTACACGGCGCTGGATGCGCTGGCGAGTGAGCACGGCGAAGCGCCGGCTGCCTTCGAGGCGTCCCTGGAGAACTCGCTCGATCTCGGCGAGAACGTGGGAGCTGCTGAAGATCCGCCACGCGGCTTTCGACGTGGCCTCGATCAAACGCCTGGCCGCCTCACCGAGGAGTGCCTCCGCGATCCAGACGTTGGTGTCGAAGAAGACCTTCATTCACCATAGCGAACCGCGAGGACAGCACGGTCGATGGCTGCCTGGTCGATGCCCTTCTCGCGCGCCATCCGCCTCGCCTTGGCGGCCTCCTCGCGCCACTCGGCGTCTTCCTGCTCGGTGAGCAAGTCGTTGAGCAGGAGGCGGTCCTCAGCGGGAAGCTGCTTGATCCGATCGAGGATCTCGTAGACGTTGGTTTGGCTCATGAGGTCACCTCAGCTCGGGTCGGATCAATGGCCCTGTGTCGACGACCGCGGTGAATCGCTCATCGCCCACACGAGGTCCTCGAAGGCCATCGTCCGGACCTCGGGCTCGGGCCTGCGCAGCTCCCGGGCCAGGTCGAGATCAGTCAGGGACAGCGTCGACATGTCGGTCCTTCCCAGGCGCCGTCGCCGCGCGAGGACCTGAATCCTAGCACCTCTATTCAGCCTTCGCGCGGTCGGCGCACGGAACCCACGGAATCAGGCAGACTGCCATCCAGTGTAAGCTCTCGCCTCCCACGACATCGATCCACCCTCCGCGCGACCTGCCTACTGTGAGCCGCCCCGCCCCCGCCGTGCTCGCACGCCGCCGCCGCACGCCGGCGGCGCCCTCGGCGGTGGTGGTCGGGGGCGGGGTGTGCGGGCTGACGGCGGCCTACGCACTGCTCCGGCGGGCCGGCGAGGCCGGGGTGGCGCTCGACGTGACCGTGGTCGAGGGGGCGCCGCGGTTCGGGGGGAAGATCGTCACCGAGCGCGAGGGCGGGTTCGTGGTCGAGGGGGGGCCGGACTCGTTTCTCGCCGCCAAGCCGCAGGCGGCGGCGCTCGCGCGGGAGCTGGGGCTGGGTGACCGGCTGGTCGGCTGCGACGGCGCGCGGCGGCGGGTGTGGGTGGCGCGCCGGGGGCGGCTCGCCGAGGTGCCGGCGGGGCTCCAGATGCTGGTGCCGACGCGGGTCGGGGCGTTCCTCGCCTCGCCGCTCTTCTCGTGGCCGGGCAAGGCGCGGATCGCGCTCGAGCGCTGGCTGCCGCCGCGGCCGGCGGCGGGCGACGAGAGCCTGGCCGGCTTCGTCCGGCGCCGGTTCGGCCGCGAGGCGCTCGAGCGGCTGGCCGACCCGGTGCTGTCGTCGATCCACCTCGGCGACCCCGAGCGGCTGAGCCTCGCCGCGGTGTGGCCGGGGTGCGCGGAGCTGGAGCG
>CAZNIX010000154.1:0-10013 GCA_964573125.1 uncultured Thermoanaerobaculia bacterium | reverse complement strand
GCCGCTCGCGCGCCGGCCGCGCGCGCTCTCCCGCGCCAACCTGGTGCTCGTCGGCGACGCCGCCGGCTACCTCGACGCGATCACCGGCGAGGGCCTCTCGCTGGCCTTCCACCAGGCGGCGGCGCTCGCCCCCGCGCTCGCCGCGGGCGACCTCGCCGGCTACGAGCGCGCGCACCGCCGCCTGGCGCGCCTCCCCGAGGCGCTGATCCGCCTGCTGCTCGCCGTCGAGCGTCGGCCCTGGCTCCGCCGCCGCCTGATCCGCGCGCTCGCCGCCGATCCGGCGCTCTTCACCCGCCTGCTCGCGATCCACGCCCGCACTCTGCCGCTCTCCGCCCTCGGGATCGGCGGCGCGCTCCGGCTCGCCGGCCGGCTGGCGGCGGCGTAGGGTCGGCGCGGCTCCTCTCGCCGCCGGCCTCCGCGCGCCGGCGCATCGCCCGGCGTCGCCGCGCGATCAGGTCGATTCCTGCCTCGGCGCCTCCGCCAGCGGTTGTCTCCGCGCCGCCGTCAACGACCCGATACACTGCGCCGGGTGTGATCCGTGCCGGGTGTGATCCGTCCGCTCCACCCCGGCGTGCCGCGAGCATCGACCCCGGAGGCCCTTCATGCTCCTCGACCCGAGCCACGAACCGACCCGCTCCCTGTTGCGGCGGCGGCGGGGCCGGCCGTGAAGGCGAGGCGGGTGCGCCCCGCGCCGGCGGAGGCCTGGGCGCTGGTCTTCGCGCCCGGCGACGAGGCGGTCGCCGCGCTCACCGCGTTCGCCGCCGAGCACGGCGTCGCCGCCGGCTCGTTCACCGCGCTCGGCGCCTTCTCCGCGGCGCGGATCGCCTGGTTCAACCTCGACACCCGCGAGTACGAGGCGATCGCGGTGAGCGAACAGGTCGAGGTGCTGTCGCTGGTCGGCGACATCGCATTGCGAGACGACCGCCCGTTCGTCCACGCCCACGCCGTCCTCGGCCGCCGCGACGGCTCGGTGGTCGGCGGCCACCTGCTCGCCGGCACCGTCCGCCCGACCCTCGAGCTCTTCCTCCACGTCTACCCGGAGCCCCTGCGGCGGCTGCCCGACGCGGCGAGCGGGCTGGCGCTGATCGACCCGGAGGCGTGAGGGGCGGAAAGCTGCGCCCTGTGTCGAGGGGATCCTGAGTCCGTTCGGGCAGCTCGAGCTGGCGCTGCTCCCGCCGCCTGGCTCCGCGCTCGAGTCGGCGCCGCCGAGCGTGGCGGAAACCGCCGGGCATTGAAGAGCCTGCGAATCAGCCAATCCGGATCGGGACTCTATTCGGCGGCCCGGCGCCGGCGGCGGCCGAGCGCGGTCTGGATCAGCGCCCCGGCACCGGCCAGGACGACGATCAAGAGCAGGCCGGCGAGACCTCCGGCGCCGGCCGCGCCGGCGACCAGGACGGCCCCGATCAGCGCCGAGACGACGATCAGCGCGGCCTCGAAGAGCGCGCCGGCGAGGATCGCGGCGACGATCCCGGCGACCAGGAAGGCGAGCAGCGCGCCGAGACCCTGGACGCCGCCGAGGAGGAGCCAGAGCGTCAGCCCGGCCCAGCCGCCGACTAGAAAGCCCGCGAGCGCCACCGCCAGCCGCTGCAGCAGCACCGCCAGGACCGCCCCGACCACCCCGGCGAGCACGGCGAGGCCGAACAGCAGCCAGAACGGCCTGGTGTCGAGCCAGCGGAGCGCGAGCACCAGCGCGAACACGAACCCGGCGGCTCCGACCGCGAGCCAGAACACCCGCCGCCCGGCGACCAGCAGCACGATCCCGACCACCAGCGCCAGGGCCGGGGGGAGCACGCCCTCGAAACGGCCGATCTCGAAGACCATCACGCCCTCCTCTACGAACTCGGTCGCCGCCTCGCGGCGCCGGGAGCGCGCGCGCCGGCGACCGCCGCCCGGACGGGCGCCGGCGTGCACGGGGACGGCGGGGGGAGGGGCGCGGACACGGCGGAAACGCGACGGCGGTCGGCGTTGACGACTGAAGCCTACCAGCGCCCGCCGGCGGCGGCCAGCCGGACTGTCCCTGAACCGCCGCTCCGGGGCACAGGACTTACCGTACGGAATCCCTATGTCGCTCCTCCGCCCCCTCCGCGCGCCGGCCGCGGCGCTCGCCGTCGCCGTCGCGCTCGCCGGCGCCGCCGCCGCCGCGGCCGAGGAGCGCACGCTCGTCCTCGACCCCGACGAGACCCGGATCACGTTCCGCCTCCCGGCCTTCCTGCACACCGTCGAGGGGAGCTTCCGCCTGGCCTCGGGCGAGGTCCATTTCGATCCCGAAAACGGCCTCGCCGCGGGGCGGATCGAGGTCGACGTCACCAGCGGCACGACCGACAACCGCCGGCGCGACCGCCGGATGCACGCCGAGGTGCTGCTCAGCGAGCGCTTCCCGCGCTTCGTCTTCGTCCCCGACCACCTCGAGGGCTCGGTCGGGCCCGCGGGGGGCGGGGTGATGCTCGGCGGCGAGCTCGAGTTCTTCGGCGCGCGCCGCCGGCTCGAGATCCCGGCCTGGGTCGAGCCCGACCGCGACGGCCGCGTGCGCGCCGGCGGCACGTTCACCATCCCGTACAAGGCGTGGGGGATGAAGGACGTGAGCGCGTTCCTGCTCCGGGTCGCCGACGAGGTCGAGGTGCGGATCGAGCTGGTCGGCGAGTACGCTCCCGAAGCCGCCGAGCCGGCGCCCGCCGGCGAGACGCCCGCCGAGGAGGCGCCGCCCGCGCCGGCGCGCGCCCCCCGCAAGCCGAGCTGACGCGAGCCGGGCTGGGTTAGACTCCGCCGCGTCACATGCCAGGTCTGACCTGCGCCCAGCACGCGGACGCTTCGGCGGCGTTCGGTTGCGAGAGCTGCGGCCGGCTGCTCTGCACGCAGTGCGTCCAGGAGGGGCACCGGCTGCTGTTCTGCCGCGTCTGCGGCGAGCGCGCGCTGCCGCTCGACGTCCGCGAATCGGCGACCACCACCGGCCGCCGCGTCGCCGAAAAGCGCGCCGTCGCCGCCCGCTACGGCTGGCTCGACGCGCTCGCCTACCCGCTGCGCGGCCACGGCGCCTACGCGTTGTGGGCCTACCTCGCGCTGATCACGCTGTTCGTGATCCTCGAGAACGTGTTCAAGTACGGCAGTTGCCTGACCGGCCTGCCCCGGGTGATGCTCACCGGCCTGGTGACGCCGTTTCTGTTCGACATCACGCGCACCACCGCGGCGGGCGAGAACGAGCTGCCCGACTGGCCGGAGTGGGACGTCTGGGGGATCGTGAAGAAGACCGTGCTGGCGTGGGCGGTGGCGGTGGTGAGCCTGCTCCCCGCCGGCGGCTTGCTCGCCGCCGCCGGCTGCGGCTTCGGCGACCTGCTGGCCGGCGCCGGGTCGCTGCTCGCCTGCCTGCTGCTGCTCGGCCTCGGCCTGGTGCTGGCGATGATGATCTGGCTGCTCGCGTTCGGCTCGACCGCCGCCTACGAGACGCCGTGGCTGTTCTTCCGGCTCGACCTGCACGCCCGCGCCGGCTGGGCCGTGGGCACCGACCTGCTGATCGCCACGCTGTTCAACGGCCTGCTGCTGGCGGTGGTGCCGGGACTGGCGGTGGCGCTCGGCCTGTTCGTCCACCCGATCGCCGCCGACCTCGCCTCGCAGGCGGTCACCCTTTACGCAATCCTGCTCTCCGCCCACCTCGCGGGCGTGATCTTCCGCCGCCACCCGGACGCGATGGACGCGATCTACGTCGGCTGAGTTTTTTCGAGGGGGGCTGCGCCCCCCTCCCCGCGCGAGTGAATCGCGCGGGTCCCCTCCCCTGTCTCGGCGGCGCACGGCGCCGCCGCGCGCCCCTTCGGGCCGCGGGGCCGGGCCCGCCGGCCACGGCAGGACCGCGCCGGCCCCTGGGAGGGAATCCTTCACATCTGAGTCAGCGCCGCGGCGCCGGCGTCTTAGCGGCGCGCGAGTGCCTTGTCCACCGAGGCCGCGCCGCCGCCGGCGACCAGCAGCGCGAGCGCGATGCCGATCGCCAGGATGTGGAACTCGTAGCCCTCGCCCGCCTGCTGGCCGGTCCAGTTCATGAAGAAGCCGTTGCCGGCGTGGACCAGGAAGATCGCGCCGACCATCACCGCGCCGATGCCGAGCGCGCACAGCCGGGTCAAAAAGCCGAACAGCAGACCGAGCGAACCCAGGAACTCGGCGACGATCACCAGGAACGCGACCAGCCACGGCAGCCCACTCTGCGCGGTGAAAAAGCCCATGGTGCCGGTGAAGCCGTGGCCGCCGAACCAGCCGAGCACCTTCTGGGCGCCGTGGGGGAAGATCACGATCGCGAGCGTCAGCCGCAGGATCAGCGCGGTCACTCCGCCGTTGGTGCGCAGCAGTCTCTTCATGGTCCGTCCCTCCTGTGGACTCGATTCTGTCCCGCCGCGCAGCGCGGCGCCAGTCCCGCGCCGGGACCGTCAGCCCGGCGCGACCCGGATGCGGGCGTCCACCGCCTTGGCCGTCGCGCGGTCGGCGGCGGCGAGGAAGGGGTTGAGGTCGAGCTCCTTGATCGCCGGATGGCGCTGGGCGAGCTGGGCGATGCGCAGCAGAACATCGATCAAGACGTCGAAATCGGCGGCGGGCTCGCCGCGCACCCCTTCGAGGAGCTTGCGGCCGCGGATGCCGCGCACCATCTCGCGCGCCTCGTGGGGGGCGAGCGGGGTGACGCCGAAGCGGACGTCCTGGAAGACCTCGACGTACTTGCCGCCGAGCCCGAACATCAAGAGCGGCCCGAAGCGCGGATCGGTCGAGATGCCGAAGATCACCTCGTGCCCCGCGCGCACCATCTCCTGGACCAGGAAGCCCTCGAGCGCGTGGCCGCCGCGCCCGACCGCGGCCGCCATGCGGTCGAGCGCCGCGCCCAGCTCGTCCTCGTCGCGCAGGCCGACCGCCACCGCCCCGGCCTCGCTCTTGTGCACGAGGTCGGGCGCCACCGCCTTGACCGCGACCGGATAGCCGATCGCGCCCGCCGCGGCGAGCGCCTCCTCTCGCGTCGCCGCCCGCCGCCAGGCCGCGAGCGGCACGCCGTAGAGCTCGAGCACGCGGAACGCGTCCTCGGGCGGCAGGTAACCCTCGCCGGTCGCGGCGAGGATCGCGGCCACCGCGGCGTCGTCGGTCGGAAACTCGGGCACCGGCTCGTCGTGCGGGCGCCGGCGCCAGTCGGCGTAGCGGGCGAGCATCTGCATCGCGCGCGCCGCCGATTCCGGGAAGCGGTAGATCGGCGGGTGGTCGCGCCGGTGCTTCATCCGCTCGTAGAACTCGTCGGTCGCCATCATCACCGCGAGCACGGGCTTCTCCCGCCCGCCCGCGCGCGCCGCCGCGGCCACCTTCTCGACCACGTCGCCGGGATCGGCCAGGAGCGGCGTGACGTTGATCACCATCGCCATGTCGACGCCAGGGTCGGCGAGCACCGCGGCCAGGCTCTCGCCGTACTGCACGTCGTCGGCCGAGGCGATCATGTCCACCGGGTTGCCGACGCTCGCCTCGGCGGGGAGGAACGCGCGCAGCCGCGCGCGCGTCGCCCCCGACAGCTCGGCCATCACCAGCCCGAGGTTGACCACCGCGTCGGTGGCCATGATCGCCGGGCCGCCGGCGTTGGTGACGATCGCCACGCGCCGGCCGGCGGGGAGCGGGCAGTCGGCGACCGCGCGCGCGACGTCGAACAGCTCCTCGATGGTGTTGGCGCGCAGCACCCCGCACTGGTCGAGAAACGCCGAGACCGTGACGTCGGCGCCGGCGATGGCGCCGGTGTGGCTCGAGGCGGCGCGCGCGCCCTCGCTCGTGCGCCCGGACTTGACCACCAGGATCGGCTTCTTGCGGCCGACGCGCTTGGCGATCTCGGTGAACCGGCGCGGGTTGCCGAACGATTCGAGATACATCGCGATCACCCGCGTCGCCGGGTCGTCCTCCCAGAACTCGAGCAGGTCGTTGCCCGAGACGTCGGCCTTGTTGCCCATCGAGACGAACTGGGTGAGCCCGATGCCGAGGTCGGCGGCGACGTTGAGGATCGCCACCCCGAGCGCCCCCGACTGGCTGACGAAACCGATCGACCCCGCGCGCGCCGGCGTCGGCGCGAACGTCGCGTTGAGCGACACCTCGGGCGCGGTGTTGATCACCCCCATGCAGTTGGGGCCGACCATGCGCACCCCGGCGGCGCGCACCGTCGCGCGCAGCGCCCGCTCGAGCGCCGCGCCCTCCTCGCCGGTCTCGGAGTACCCGGCGGTGATGACCACCAGCCCGCGCACCCCGTGCGCGAGGCACTCCTCGACCACCCCCTGGACCAGCGGCCGCGGCACCGCGATCACCGCCAGATCGACCGCCTCGGGGATCGCCGACACCGACGGGTACGCCTTGAGCGAGTGGATCGCCTCGGCGTTCGGATTGACCGGATAGACCGCCCCCTCGAACTCCGCCTCGAGCAGGTTGTGCACCAGCGAGTACCCGATCGACCCGCGGCGGCGCGACGCGCCGACGACCGCCACCGACCGCGGGCTGAACACGGGGTCCAGGCCGGCGTGGCGGGGGGTGGGCTCGCCACGGGTCTCGGCGGTGCGCTCGGGCACGGCGATCATGCGATCCGGTCCTCTCGGCGACATGCTGGCTGGCTCCACGCGGTCAGCTCCCTACCTCAGGCCTGGTAGCGAAGCGCGGCCTCGTAGCGGTTGGTGACCTCGGCGATTCGGCCACGGAGAATCCACTGGAGAGCGCATTCACGGCCGAAGAGATCGGCAGGGCGACGGACCGCTGCGGACAGACGATCGGGGCGAAACAAGGTGTGAAGCCTCTGCAAGCTCGACTCCGCTGCGACGATCTCTGCCTGCTTGTCCACCGGCACGCTGGCAGAGCCTTTCCACCATCGGTCGACCGTCTCCCCCGAGACCTGGAGCATGTCGGCCATCTCGAGCTGGCTCAGCCCGAGGCCGTTCATCAGGGCCCGTAACGCAGCCCGGGCGTGAGCCGCTGACCTCGTGTCGGTTGCGTGGCTCATCTGTCGCCCTCGGAGCCTCGGAAGTGTGGCACGCACCGTGCGCGAGGACAACCTCCACCCCGGCACCAGCACCGGGAGCCGCCCCGGCGCGACCCGGATGGTCACCGGCAGCGGCTCGCGGCAGAGGTCGCCGTCGACCTGGAGGCGCAGCTCGTCGGGGCCGTCGAGGACGATCTCGCGCGCGGTGAGGGCGGCGACGTCGGGGCGCCGGAGGTGGCGGCCGCGGGCGAGCGCGAGGTCGAAGCCGAGCGCGGACCAGCGGTCGCGGCCGCGCTGTACGACGAGGTCGAGGCGGCCGTCGTCCCAGCGCGCGGCGGGCGCGATCGCGAAGCGGCCGGCGTAGTGCGGGGTGTTGCAGGCGATCGCGTAGGTGACCGGCCGGAGCGGCTCGCCGTCGACGGTCAGCGCGATCGGCGGGAAGCGGTAGCTCCACCACCGGCGGACGCCGGTGAGCCCGACCCCGATCTTGCCCAGCCGCCGCTTGAGCCGCGGGTCGACGTGCTCGACGGCGTGGGCGTCGAGACCGGCCGAGACCATCAGCAGGAACGGCGTCCGCCCGCAGTAGCCGACGTCGAACGCCCGGCGGACGGCGCCGGCGTGGGCGCGCGCGGCGGCGATCGGGTCGGCCGGCCAGCCGAGCGAGTAGGCGAGGACGTTGGTCGTGCCGCCCGGCAGGACGCCGAGCGCGGGGCCGGCCGCCGGCGCGGCACTCTCCGCCGTCGCCCTCGCGTCGGGCTCCGATGATCCCGCCGGCGAGCCGGACTGTGCTCCCGGCCCCGACGGCGCCAGCGGCGGGTTCGCTGCGGCAAGTGGCTCCGCCGGCCCCGTGCACGCCGCCAGCAGCCCGGCCGCCGCCTCGCGCACCGTGCCGTCGCCGGCGAACACGAAGACCGCGGCGGCGCCAGCGTCGGCCGCCTCGGCGGCGATCCGGGTCGCCTCGCCGGCGGCGGCGGTCACGCGCTCCTCGACCCGCCAGCCGACCTCCTCGAGCGCGCAGACGACCGCCGCGGCTCGCCGGCGGCGACGCCAGCGACCGGCGGTCGGGTTGCGGATCAGGACTGCGGCGCCGCCCTCCGAGCCGCCCGCAGCGCCGGCGGGGGAACGCGCCGGGAAGACCATCCACCCGTCAGTCGAACAGCGACGGCGCCAGCCCCGCCGGCGGCGGGAAGCCGAGGTGCTGGTAGGCGCGGCGGGTCGCGACGCGGCCGCGCGGGGTGCGCTGGAGGAAGCCCTCCTGGATCAGGAACGGCTCGTAGAGGTCCTCGATCGTCCCGTGGTCCTCGCCGACCGAGACCGCGAGCGCCTTGAGCCCGACCGGGCCGCCGCCGTAGTGCTCGATCAGGACGCCGAGGATCTTCCTGTCGAGGTCGTCGAAGCCGAAATCGTCGACCTCGAGCTGGGCGAGGGCGGCGCGCGCGGTCGCGAGGTCGATGGTCCCCTCCGCGCGCACCTGGGCGAAATCGCGCACCCGGCGCAGCAGGCGGTTCGCGATGCGCGGGGTGCCGCGGCTGCGGCGCGCGAGCTCGGCGGCGCCGGCGTCCTCGATCGGCACGCCGAGGATGCCGGCCGAGCGGCGGACGATCGTCTCCAGCTCGTCGTGGCCGTAGAAGTCGAGCCGGTGGACGATGCCGAAGCGCGCCCGCAGCGGCGAGGAGATCAGCGCCGCCCGGGTGGTGGCGCCGACCAGCGTGAAGTGCGGCAGGTCGTGGCGCACCGTGCTCGCCGCCGGGCCCTGGCCGATGATCAGGTCGAGCGCGAAGTCCTCGAGCGCCGGGTAGAGGATCTCCTCGACGGTCGGCCCAAGGCGGTGGATCTCGTCGATGAACAGGACGTCGCCGGGGTCGAGGTTGATCAGCACCGCCGCGAGGTCCCCGGCCTTCTCGAGCACCGGCCCCGAGGTCACGCGCAGGCGGGTGCCCATCTCCTGGGCGATGATGTGGGCGAGCGTGGTCTTGCCCAGCCCGGGCGGCCCGAACAGGAGCACGTGGTCGAGCGGCTCGCCGCGGCCGAGCGCGGCGGCCATGAAGATGCGGAGGTTCTCGACCACCTTGCGCTGGCCGACGTACTCCTCGAGCACGCGCGGCCGCAGCGCGACCTCGGCCGAGAGGTCCTCGGGCTCGGGCCGCGCGGAGAGCACCTGGCGGGCGGCGGTCACCGGCCGATCTTACGGCACCTGCGGGCGGCCGCGCGGCCCCGGCCGCGGGCGGCGGTCCGGCGGCGGGGCGAACCGCCGGACGGCGAATCGCGCTCAGAGCACGGGCACGCTGTCCTTGCACACCCCGGAGAAGCCGACCGAGTACCGGTCCTCGGCCCCGATCTCGACGATCAGGTAGCCGTTGCCGAGCGTCGAGTCGATCAGCAGCTCGATCGAGCCGAACAAGGTCGTCGCCGGCGCGATCAGGTCCGCGACGTCGACCTCGAACACCCAGTCGTCGGGGAAGATCTGGAACGAGCCCGCCGACAGACCCGCCTCGTCGTAGATCAGGCCGGAAACCGTCGGCGGATCGACCATCGGGTCGCTGCCACGCGGGCCGTTGACCAGGAACGTGAGCCGGGTGCCGCCGGTGAACGGGCCGCCGACCAGGACCCGGGTCTTCCAGAACGCGCACTGCTCCTCGATGAAGTCGATCCCGAGCCCGCCGGTGGCGAAGTTCTCCCCCGGGTTGACCACGAAGTAGTCGACGCTGATCAGGTCGCCGTCGCCCGGGGTGACGCGCGCGAAGCCGCGGGCGATGCCGCCGGGCAGCCCCGGCTGGTCGCGGAGGTTGAACGTCTGCACCGCGTCCGGCGTCAGGTCGAGGTCGACGGTGTGGAACTCGGCGAACGCGGCGTCGAAGAACTCGACCTGGATCTCGGCGAGGCCGCCGGTCTCGGTCTCGTTGCGGACCGCGAGCAGGGTCGTGGCGCCGCCCGGGTTGCCGGTGTCGACCACGAACGGGACGATCCACTGGTCGCCGCTCGGGTCGAGCGCCGGCGCGGCGAGCGAGCGGAGCGCGGAGTCGCCGCCGGCGCGGGCGGCGGCCGCGCGGTGTTC
>CAZNIX010000153.1:0-10025 GCA_964573125.1 uncultured Thermoanaerobaculia bacterium | reverse complement strand
CCTCGCCGCGGCCGGCCGCGACCTCGCCGCCGCCCTGCCGCTCGCCGCCGCCGCCCTGCTGCTGGTGCTCGCCGGCGGCGGCGCCTACTGGGCCTGGATCGAGGAGTAATGCGGGTTCGCGGTTGCCAGCGGCGCCGCCGCGGGGTAGCTTCTCCGGCATGGCCCGCGAGCAGCCCGTCCCGCCCGAGGTCTCCCCCGCTCGCTACATCGAGAAGGTGAGCCTGGTCACCGGCGAGGTGTTCGCCGAGGAGGTCCGGCCCGAGCAGCTCCTCATCCGCAGCCACCGCGACTACCACCTGGTCGACATCCAGGCGCGCCGCTTCATGAGCCGGGTGGTCGCGACCACCGGCAGCGAGGAGCAGGCGCGGCGGCGGATGAAGGAGGTCCGCAGGCTCGGCCACAAGACCTCGAAGGTCCTCGCCCGCATCACCGGCCAGGACCCCGAGCGGGTGGCGCGGGCGCTGTTCGGGCTCAAGGAGCGCGAGTACTACTTCCGCTACCGGAAGCACCCGTACACGCGCGGCGAGATCGAGCGGATCCAAGAGCGGCTGCGCGCGGAGGGGGGGCGCCGGCTCGAGGCGTCGCGCGGCGCCGGCGGCTCCGGGCTGCGGGTGCTGCTCACCGGCGGCACCGGCTTCATCGGCCAGGAGATCCTGTGGCAGGCGGCGCACGAGCCGCGGATCACCGAGGTGGCGGTGCTGATCCGGCCCAAGACGGTGCGCTCCGGCGGCAAGAGCGAGCAGCTCTCGCCGCAGGAGCGCGGCCGGCGCCTCCTCGACCAGCTCTGGCTCCACGCCCCCGAGCAGCGGGCCAAGTTCCGCTTCCTCGCCGGCGACGTCGAGCAGCCCGACCTCGGGATCGCCGCCGCGGACAAGGCCGAGCTGGCGCGCACCCTGACCCACGTCATCCACTGCGCGGCCAGCGTCTCGTTCGACGCCCCTTACGACGAGTCGTTCCGCGCCAACGTCCTCGGCACGCTCAACGCACTCGCCTTCTCGTCGAGCCTGCAGCAGGCGGACGGCAGCCCGTTCGTCGCCCACGTCGCGATCGAGACCTCCTACATCCACGGCCGGCAGGTGCGCAAGGTGGCGCGCGAGGACGAGGTGGTCTTCCCGCGCAACTTCTACAACAACTACTACGAGCTGACCAAGGCGATGGCCTCGATCGAGAGCGAGCGCTTCATGCTCGACCACGGGCTGCGCGTCGTCCAGCTCTGCCCCGCGATCGTCATCGGCGAGGCCGCGACCGGCAACAACCGCGGCGACACCAAGGTGGTCAACGCCCCGGTCAACATCTTCGGCCGCGCCCACGAGGCGCTCACCGAGCCGCAGGGCCGGTGGTTCGAGCGCACCCGCGCGGCGGTGATCGCGCGCATGGCGTGCGTCTTCCCCGGCGACCCCTCGGCCGAGCTGAACCTGATCCCGGTCGACTGGGTGGTGCGCGGCGTGCTCGCGGCGCTCGACAAGCCGCGGGCGATCGGCACCCGCATCCACCTCGCGACCGACAACCGGCTGACCTCGGAGCAGATCCGCCACATCGTCGAGGAGGAGATCGGGGTCGAGGTGCGGCTGACCGACCCGACGCTCCACCGCAACGTCACCCTGCCGGTGCTGTCGCGGGTGCTCAACCGCTTCGGCCAGGCGCGGCTGGCCAACGGGCTGTCCAAGCTGGGCACCATCTTCGGCGGCTACAGCGAGTGGGGGCAGCCGGTCCACGAGGTCGGCAACGACGTCGAGATCCTCGGCCTCCCCGCCGAGCGCCCGAACACCGAGCACGCGTTCCGCATGCTCTGCCGCCACAACCGCTGGGTCCACGAGTTCGGCAAGGTGCGCGACGCGGACGAGATCTCGCGCCGCGAGCACGCCTGGCGCGAATTCGTCCACGCCCTCGAGCACAAGATCGGCGGCCCGGTGGGCGCGCTCGAGGCCGAGCAGTTTCAGCAGGCGCTGGTCGGCGGCCTCGACCTCGAGCACTGGCGGCTGGAGGGCGAGCTGGCGGCGATCGCGGCGGCCGGCGCGGAGCCCGCGGCGCGGCCGGCGGCGGCGGAGGCTTCAGCGTAACGCAAGCGGACTACGCGCGGCCCGAAGCCGCGTTTGCGGCGGCCGCAAGGCCGCCGACTGACCCGCCCAGCGAGCGAGCCCGCGGCGAAGCGAATCAGACCGAAGGACTCAGAACAGCGAGACCTCGGTGCCGTCGCCCAGCCGGACCGCGGGCTGGTCGGCGCCCAGCTCCACTCCGGCGAGGGTGAAGCGCTCGGGCCGGGCGAGGAGGATGCGCAGGCGATCCGCGGCGGCCAGGGCGGCGGCCGGCGGCGCGCCGAACGCCGCCGCCCAGGCGGCCGGCAGCCAGCGCAGCCGGAGGTGGATGGCGTCGTAGGCGCGATACCAGCCCGGATCGAACGCCGCTAGGCGGAGGCCGTCGCGGGCGGCCAGCTCGACCAGGCTCCGGTCCAGCTCCTCGGCGCGGCGCAGGACCTCGCGCCACTCGAGCCGCCGGCCGGGGAAGAGCAGCGTCGCCACCACCCGGAAGCGCCAGGCGGGGAGCCGCCGGAGCGTCGCCATCGGCAGCCGGGTCACCACCGTCGTCGCCCCGGCCGCGGCCAGCCGGCCGGCGCAGGCCTCGACCCAGCCGGCGACCTGGTCCGGCGGGTGGCCGTAGCCGATGTCATTGCCGACGTCGGTGAGCAGGGCGAGCGTGGGCGCGCCGGGCGCCGCCGCGACCGCGCGGTCGAGCGCCGCCCAGAGCCCGCAGTCGACGATCCCCGGCAGCCCGCGCACCCCGGCGCGGCTCCAGGCGCCGTAGGAGCGCCCGTGGCCGGTCGCGACCAGCGCCTCGATCGGCCCGCCGCCGAGCGCCCGCCGCGCCGCCGCCACCGCCGAGGGCAGCCCGTGGATCAGGTTGCTGGCGCCGAGGAAGACGGCGCGCGGGCGGGACGGAGGAGTGGTGCGGGGGCCTGCGGCGGCGGGCATCGTTTGCGGGCTGGGGGCCGGGGGCGCCCTCAATGCTCGTGATCGTCGTGGTCGTGGTCGTCGTGGTCGTCGCCCCGTCCACGCCCGCGTCCACGCCCGCGGTCGCCGTCCTCCTCGGCGCTCTCCCCGCCCTCCTCGATCGCCCCCTCCGCCTCCTGCTCCTCGGCCTCCGCGGCGCGTTCCGCCGCCTCCGCCGCGGCGGTCGCCCAGGCGACGATCCGCGCCCGCTCGGCCTCCGAGGGCCGCGCCCCGGGGTGGCCGAGGAGGTAGATCGGCAGCGGCATGGCGCGCGCGGAGACCTCCTCGCCGATCTCCTCGAAGAGGTCGGCCCGCTCGTCGGCGTCGTAGCGGTTCCAGGTCGAGAAGTCGAGGTGCTCGCGGGCGTGGTGGACGTCGTCGGCGACCAGCCACGAGGCCGGTGCGACGTAGCTGTACCACGGCCACCGGCTCTCGTGCGAGTGGCAGTCGAAGCACGAGCGGCGGAGCAGCGCCAGCACCTCCGGCGGCGCGTCCACGGTCTGCTCGACCGGCGGGTTGTCGCGCTCGACCTGCTTGAGCTGGATCAGGAGGAAGGCGACGGCGAGGACGGCGAGGAGTCCGAGGAGGAGGCGTTTCATGGCGGCGATCCTAACCGGGCGCGCTGCGGTGGGAAACCCCCGGGCGCGGGGGTGGTAGCATCCGCGCCGTCGCCCGAATCCGTTCGCGAATCCAGGGGGGTGTGGCATGAGCTACCCGCTGTTCAAGGTCCTCCACCTGCTCGGCGTCTTCCTCCTCTTCGCCGCGCTCGGCGCCGTGGTGCTGCGCGCCTACGCCGCCGGCCAGGCGCCGCCGCGCGACCGCGCCGGCAAGCTCGCGGGGATCACCCACGGGCTCGCGCTCGTGATCCTGCTGGTCACCGGCTTCGGCATCCTCGGCACGCTCAAGCTCGGCGTGCCCGGGTGGGCGATCGCCAAGCTCGCGGTGTGGCTGGTGATGGGGGCGCTGGTGGCGGTCGCCCGGCGCGCGCCGTCGGCGGCCGGCTGGCTCTGGTGGCTGCTGCCGGCGCTCGGCCTGGTCGCGGCCTGGCTCGCGATCTACAAGCCGTTCTGAGTCCCGTTGCGAGCGAGAAGGGGGAAAGCGATGAGGGGAAGACTGCGGGGGCTCGTTGTCCCACCGGTGGCCGCGGCGGTGGCCCTGCTGGCCGCGCCGGCGGCCGCCCACGCCGCCGTCCACGCCTTCGTCGGCGCGCGGGTGATCCCGATCGCCGGGCCGGAGATCGCGGACGGCGTGCTGGTCGTCGCGGACGGAAAGATCGCCGCGGTGGGCGCGCGCGGCGAGGTCGCGGTGCCGCCCGGCGCCGAAGTGCACGACCTCGCCGGCAAGGTGCTCATGCCCGGCTTGGTCGACACCCACACCCACGTCGGCGAGGTCGAGGGCGGCGACGACAGCGCCCCGATCCAGCCCGAGGCGCGCGCGCTCGACGCGGTCAACGTGCGCCACGCCGGCATCCAGCGCGCCCAGGCCGGCGGCATCACGACGGTCAACGTCATGCCCGGCTCGGGTCACCTGATGAGCGGGCAGACGGTCTACCTGAAGCTCCGCGACGGCGACACGATCGGGGAGCTCCAGATCCTCGACGCCGAGGGCCGTCCGATGGGCGGCATGAAGATGGCGAACGGCACCAACTCGCGCAAGGACCCGCCGTTCCCCGGCACGCGCGCGAAGTCCGCGGCGCTGGTGCGCCAGCGCTTCGTCGCCGCCCAGGACTACCTCGACCAGCGCGCGCGCCTCGCCGGCGACCCCGCCAAGCGGCCGGCGCGCGACCTCGGCAACGAGGCGCTCGGCGAGGTGCTCTCCGGCCGGCGCATGGTCCACCACCACACCCACCGGCACGACGACGTGATGACCGTGCTCCGCCTCAAGGACGAGTTCGGCTTCCGGGTCGTCCTCCACCACGTGAGCGACGCCGCCAAGGTCGCCGAGGAGATCGCCGCCGCCGGCGTGCCGGTGTCGGCGATCCTCGTCGACGCCCCGGGCGGCAAGCTCGAGGCGCGCGACCTGCGGCTGGAGAACGCCGCCGCCCTCGAGCGCGCCGGCGTCCTGGTCGCGCTCCACAGCGACGACTGGATCACCGACTCGCGCCTCTTCCTGCGCATGGCCGCGCTCGCGGTGCGCGCCGGGATGACCCGCGAGGGAGCGCTCAAGGCGGTGACCCTCGCCGGCGCCCAGATGCTCGACCTCGGCGACCGCGTCGGCTCGCTCGAGGCGGGCAAGGACGCCGACTTCGCGATCCTCTCGGGCGACCCGCTCTCGGTCTACACCCGGGTGCTCGAGACCTGGGTCGAGGGCGAGCGGGTCTTCGACCGCGAGGACGCGCGCGACCTGCTGTGGGCCGAGGGGGGCTACGGCGCCGGCGAGCCGCGCGCCGGCCACGTCTCGTGCTTCGAGGAGGTGGCGCCGTGAGGCTCGCTCGCATGATCGGCCTGGCCCTGCTCGCCTTGGCCGCGCTCAGGACTCCGAGCCCCGCCGCCGCCGCCACCCTCGCGGTGCGCGGCGAGACCGTCTACACCATGGCCGGCGCGCCGATCGCGGACGGCGTGGTGCTGATCGAGGGCGGCAAGATCACCGCCGTCGGCCCGGCGTCCGAGGTCGCGATCCCGGCCGGCGTCGAAGTGCTCACCGCCAAGGTGGTCGTCCCCGGCCTGGTCGACGCCCACTCGGTGGTCGGCCTGACCGGCTACCTCAACCAGCCGCACGACCAGGACCAGCTCGAGCGCTCCGAGCCGATGCAGCCCGAGCTGCGCGCGCTCGACGCTTACAACCCGCGCGATCCGCTGGTCGAATGGGTGCGCTCGTTCGGGGTCACCACGGTCCACACCGGCCACGCGCCGGGGGCGGTCGTCTCGGGCCAGACGATGATCGTCAAGACCGCCGGCGACACCGTCGACGAGGCGATGGTCGTGCCGGTCGCGATGGTCGCCGCCACCCTCGGCGAGGGGGCGCTCGCCGACCGCGGCGGGCGCGGCGCGGCGCGCCGGCGCGACCAGCCGCCGGAGAAGTCCCCCGGCACCCGCCCCAAGGCGGTGGCGATGCTCCGCGCCGAGCTGGTCGAGGCCCAGGCCTACCGCGACCGGCTTGCGCTCCCCGCGGACGAGGAGCGCCGCCCCGACCGCGACCTCCGGCTCGAGGCGCTGGTCCGGGTGCTCGAGGGCGAGCTGCCGCTGCTCGTCACCGCCCACCGACACCAGGACATCCTGGCGGCGCTGCGCGTGGCCGAGGAGTTCGGGATCGAGCTCGTGCTCGACGGCGCCGCCGACTCCCCGCTCGTGATCGACGAGATCCGCGCCGCCGGCGTGCCGGTGATCGTCCACCCGGCGATGGCGCGCGCGGTCGGCGAGGCCGAGAACCTATCGTTCGCGACCGCCGGCGTGCTCGCCGACGCCGGCGTCCCGATCGCGCTCCAGAGCGGCTTCGAGGCCTACGTGCCGAAGAGCCGGGTGCTCCTCTTCGAGGCCGCGGTCGCCGCCGCCCACGGCCTCGGTTTCGACCGCGCGCTCGCCGCCGCGACGATCGACGCCGCCCGTCTGCTCGGCATCGCCGACCGCGTCGGCTGGCTCGCCCCCGGCAAGGACGCCGACCTCGCGCTCTACGACGGCGACCCGTTCGAGTACACCAGCCACTGCGTGGGGGTGGTGATCGACGGGGTAGTGGTGAGCGAAGAAGCACGCTGAGGTGCCCGGCCGGCCCGCCCCGGGCTCGCCATCTTGAGATCACAGTCTGTGATCTCAAGTCGTGCACGGCGGGCTTGCACACGGACGGGCGCGAACTCGGCGCGGCGTCGCCTTCCGGGAGGGACGTCCATCCCTCACCGCGGCGGCTCGCCGCCGAAGCCGATCTGCTTGCGGGGCGGCTTCGCGCCGGCCATCAGCGCGCGCAGCGCGGCGAAGACCTCGCGGAAACTCGCGTCGTAGCGCTCCTCCAGCTCGGCGAGACGGCGGGCGAGCTCGGGCTGATCGGCCAGGGCGTGGCGCATGCGCACGAACGCCCGCATGACCTCGATGTTGACCAGGATCGCCCGCCGGCTGCGGAGCACGCTCGAGAGCATCGCCACCCCCGGTTCGGTGCACGCGTAGGGCCGGTGGCGGCGGCCGCCCCACGAACTTGAGATCACAGATTGTGATGTCAAGTCGTCGGCCTCGCGGCGGCTGAGCCGGAACATGAAGTCGTCGGGGAACCGCTTCGCGTTGCGCCTGACCGCCTGGAGCAGAGCCCGGGTCTCGACCCCGTAGAGCGCGGCGATCTCCGCGTCCAGGATCACGCTCTGCCCGCGCAGGGTGCGGATGACCCCGGGGATGGCGCGGCGTTCGATGGTCGAGAGCTGAGCGCGCATGAGACCTCTGACACACCAGACGGGATGGGGCCTGTGAATCTCGACTGGCCGCGACTCGCCGCCGCCGCCCCGCTCACACCCGCTCCGCCAGCTTCGCCAGCGCCGTCACCAGGTCCGGCTTCGCCTCCAGCGCCAGCCGCAGCGGGTCGGCCGCCTCGCCGGTGAAGCGCTCGGGCGCGGTCTTGATCGTGAACGCCGCCGGGTCGAGGCCGGGGCGCACCTCGTCCCACTCGAGCGGTGTGGAGACCGGCGCCCCCGAGCTCGGGCGCGCGCTGTAGGGCGCGACCAGGAGCTTGTCCCAGCCGTTCTGGAGGTAGTCGATGTAGACCTTGCCCTGGCGCGCGACCGGCCGCCGGGCGACGGAGGCGATGGCGCGCAACTGGCCGGCGACGACGCGGGCGATCAGCTCGGCGAGCTGCTTGGACTGCTGGTGGGTGAGCTGGCGGGCGAGCGGGAAGAGGACGTGGAGCCCGCTGCCGCCGCTGGTCTTGACCGCGGCCGGGAGGTCCAGCTCGCCGGCCAGGGCGTGGATCGCCCGCGCGACCTCGATCACTTGGGCGAACGTCGCGTCCTTGGCGTCGAGGTCGAGGATGCACCAGTCGGGGGTCTGGAGGCTCCCGACCCGGCTCGACCAGACGTGGAGGAGGATCGCGCCGAGGTTCGCGACCCAGAGCAACGCCTCCTCGGAATCGCAGACGATGTAGCGGGTCTCCTTGTCGGAGTCCTCGGACCAGACGACTTCGGTGCGGATCCACTCGGGGGTGAAGTCGGGGGCGTTCTTCTGGAAGAACGACTTGCCCTCGATGCCGTCCGGGTAGCGGGTCATGACCAGCGGGCGGTCGCGCAGGTACGGCAGCATGCGCGGCGCCACCGCCCGGTAGTAGGCGACGAGGTCGCCCTTGGTGTAGCCCTCGCGCGGCCAGAACACCTTCTCCGGGCGGCTGATCTCGACCTCGGGGCGGCCCGCCTCGCCGGCCGGCTCGGGCGGCGCCGCGGGCGGCTCGTCGGCCGACCCATCCGGCAGCGGGCCGGCGGCCTCGCGGGTGCACTCCTCGGGGCGCTTGTCCTCGCGCAGGCGGACGAAGACCGGATGGCGGAGGAGCCCGTCGGGCGTGACCTCGGTGTAGCGCACCTCGGCCACGAGATCCGGGTCGACCCAGGTGTGCTCGGCGCCCGCGGGCACCGGGCCGGCGCAGGGCGGCCCGGCGGATGAGCCAGTGCGGATGCTCGGCTCGAGGCGCTCGTGGATCTCCCGGAGCTGGGCGTCGGTGAAGCCCGAGCCGGCGCGGCCGATGTAGACCCAGCCGTCCCCCTCGCGCACCGCGAGGTGGAGCGCGCCGAAACCGGGGCGGCCGCCCTGGGGCGCGGAGAACCCGACGACCGCGAACTCCCCGGTCTGGTCGGCGCGCAGCTTGACCCAGTGCGGCGACCGTCCGGCGCGGTACGGGGAGTCGGCGCGCTTCGCGATCAGCCCCTCGAGCCCGCGCGCGCGCACCGCGGCGTACAGCTCCTCGCCCTGCTCCTCGACGTGGTCGGCGAAGCGCACCGGTCCGGCGGGCGGCAGCAGGAGCCGGAGCAGCGCCTTGCGCTCGGCGAGCGGCAGCGGCCGGAGGTCGCGCCCTTCGAAGACGAGGAGGTCGAACGCGAAGTAGGTCACCGGCTGGCGCACCGCCATGCGCTCGATGTCGGCCCGCCGGGTGAGCTGGGCGCGCTGCTGGAGGAGCTGGAAGGTCGGCCGGCCGGTCTCGTCGAGTCCGACCACCTCGCCGTCGAGCAGGAGCGATTGGTAGGGGAGCGACCCGAGCGCGCGCACGAGGTCCGGGTAGGTGGCGGTGGCGTCGCGGCCGCTCCGGTAGCGCAGCGCGACCTCGGCGCGCGGGGCGCCGCCGGCGCTCCGGTCGGTCGACGCCAGCACCCGGTAGCCGTCGTACTTGAGCTCGAAGAGCCACCCGGGATCGGAGAACGGCGTGCCGCCGACGGTCGCGAGCATCGGCTCGACCTTCGCCGGGTCGCCCTTGAACTCCGGCGCCCCGAGCTCGTCGAGCCGGGCGCGGACCTCGGCCGCCCGCCCGTCGCCGCCGGCCAGCTCCTCGGTGGTCAGCCCGGAGAGGACCGAGCGGTCCGACAGCTCGTCGACCGTCTCGCCGGTCGCCCACTCGTCGGGCTTCTTGATCAGCAGCCACTCCTCGCGGCTCCTCGCCGTGCGCACCAGGGTCCAGAGGCCGCGCAGCTTGTAGCCCTTGAGCTCGAAGAGGAGCTTGCCGGTCGCGAGCCCCTCCTCGGGGTCGAGGTGGTGGACCGCCAGGCCGCGGTCCCAGACGATCATCGAGCCGGCGCCGTAGTTGCCCTCCGGGATCACTCCCTCGAAGTCGTAGTACTCGACCGGGTGGTCCTCGGTCTCGACCGCGAGCCGCTTGTCCTCGGGCGAGAGCGACGGCCCCTTGGGCACCGCCCAGGAGTGGAGGAAGCCCGCGATCTCCAGCCGCAGGTCCCAGTGCCGCCGCCGCGCGTCGTGCTGCTGGATCACGAACGCCCCCGGCCGCTCCTCCCCCGCCCGCCCGATCGGCTCCGGCGTCCCCTCCGGCGTCCGCTTCTTGCGGTAGGTCGACAGCTCGCCCTTCGGCATCGCGCGCAGACTCTACCTTCCCCTCCCGCGCCACCCCGACTGTTCTGTGTCGTGCTCCCAC
>CAZNIX010000152.1:0-10086 GCA_964573125.1 uncultured Thermoanaerobaculia bacterium | reverse complement strand
CCCGGTTCGACCCCGGGCGGCGGCCGGCGCGGGCGGGCCGCCGGGGCCGCCGGCACGGGCGCCGCCGCGGCGTCGCCCTCCTGCTACACTCCCGTCATCTGACCTACCGGCGGAGGAGAAACCTATGGCGGATGCGTCGACGGGGCGGTGGATCGGTGGGGTCTTGCTCGCGGGGGCGCTGGCGGCGACGGGGGCGACGTCGTACGCCCAGGAGGGTGCGCAGGAAGGGGCGGAGGAGCCGGCGGCCAGCGAGGCGCAGCCGGCGGTTGCCGGGGAGCAGCCGGCGGCCGGCCCCGAAGCGCGGCCCGCGATCGTCGAGGAGATCTTCGTCACCGCCCAGAAGCGCGAGGAGAACATCCAGGACGTCCCGCTCTCGATCTCGACCCTCGACGACGAGGAGATCCAGAACCTCGCCGCCGGCGGCATGGACGTGCGCTTCCTCTCGGCGCGGGTGCCGAGCCTGGTGCTCGAGTCCTCGTTCGGGCGCGCGTTCCCGCGCTTCTACATGCGCGGCCTGGGCAACACCGACTTCGACCTCAACGCCTCGCAGCCGGTGTCGCTGGTCTACGACGAGATCGTGCTCGAGAACCCGGTGCTCAAGGGGATGCCGATCTGGGACGTCGAGCGGGTCGAGATCGCGCGCGGGCCGCAGGGGACGCTGTTCGGGCGCAACACCCCGGCCGGCATCGTCAAGTTCGATACCGTCAAGCCGAGCGCCGAGCGCGAGTCGTTCGTGCGCGCCTCCTACGGCCGCTTCGACACCGTCGACCTCCAGGGCGCGTTCGGCGGCGCGCTGTCCGAGACGCTCTCGGCGCGCTTCTCCGGCCTCTACCAGTCGCGCTCGGACTGGGTCGACAACGGCTTCACCGGGCAGGACGACGCGCTCGAGGGCTACACCACCGGCGCCGCGCGCGCGCAGTTCCTGTGGCAGCCCAACGAGCGCTTCAGCGGCCTGCTCAACCTCCACGCCTGGGACGTCGACGGCACGGCGCGACTGTTCCGCGCCAACATCATCACGCCCGGCGACGACGACCTGGTCGCCGGCTTCCGGCCCGACGAGATCTTCATCGACGGCCTCAACCAGCAGGACATCGAGGCGCAGGGCGCGGTGCTCAAGCTCGACTGGGACCTCGCCGCCGCCACCCTGACCGCGATCACCGGCTACGAGACGCTCGAGATGTTCAGCCGCGGCGACATCGACGGCGGCTTCGGCGCGGTCTTCGCGCCGCCGTCCGGCCCCGGTCTCATCCCGTTCCCGTCGGAGAGCGCGGACGGCCTGCCCGACCTCGACCAGCTCACCCAGGAGGTGCGGCTGGTGAGCACGGGCGACGGCCCGCTCGGCTGGCTGGTCGGGGCGTTCTACTTCGACGAGAGCCTGCGCATCGAGACCTTCAGCTTCAACACCCTGGGCGGCAACGTCCAGGACGGCTTCGCGTTCCAGCAGCAGGACGCCGAGTCGTGGGCGCTGTTCGGCTCGCTCGACTACGCGCTCGGCGAGCGCTGGGACCTCAAGGCCGGGCTGCGCTTCACCACCGACGAGAAGGACTTCGCCGCCGAGCGCCCCGACCCGACGTTCCAGACCCCGACCGTGGCGCCGATCCGCCGTACCACCGACGACGATTTCACGAGCTGGGACCTCGCGCTCACCTACCACGCCTCCGACGACGTCAGCTACTTCGGCCGCGTCGCGACCAGCTTCCGCGCGCCCTCGATCCAGGGGCGGATCCTCTTCTGCCCCGATTTCGAGGGCGGCGTCAACCCGGCGACCAACTGCGTCTCGGTCGCCGACTCCGAGGAGATCCTGTCGACCGAGATCGGGGTCAAGAGCACGCTCTTCGACCGCAAGGTGCGGCTCAACCTGACCGCCTACCAGTACGAGGTCGACGGCCAGCAGATCGTCGCCGTCGGCGGCCAGTTCAACACCGCGACGCTGCTCAACGCCGACCAGACCGAGGGCCGGGGCTTCGAGCTCGACCTCGAGCTGGCGCCGACCAGCGAATGGCTGATCACGCTCGGCGCTTCGCTCAACGACACCGAGATCCAGGACCCCGACCTCGCGGTCGCCCGCTGCGGCGGCGGCTGCACGGTGCTCGATCCGGTGGTCGGCGACCTGGCCTTTGTCGACGGCAACCGCCTGCCCCACGCCCCGGAGTGGATCTTCAACGGCATCGTCGACTACCGCCGGCCGGTGCGCTCGGGGCTTCTCACCGGCAGCGTCGACTGGTCGTACTACTCCGAGAAGAGCTTCTTCCTCTACGAGTCCGCGGAGTTCGAGGGCGACGGCTTCGAGCTCGGCCTGCGCTTCGGCTACGTCTTCCCCGACGCCCGCTACGAGCTGGCGCTCTTCGGCCGCAACGTCACCGACGAGATCGTCGTCCGCAACGGCATCGACTTCAACAACCTGACGGGCATGATCAACGACCCGCGGATCTGGGGGGTGGAGCTGGTCACGCGGTTTTGACGTCTCGCAGGTTTAGCGGAGAGGGTGGGCCTGCTTGGCAGGCCCACCCTCGCGCGCATCTGGTTCCCCTCCTCCCGAATAGAGAATCGAGCACCGGCCTCGCGAATCCTCGCGGTAGAATGCGGTCGTGAAGCCCCGCGTCTACCTCGAAACCACGATCGTCAGCTATCTCACCGCTCGGCCGAGCCGGACACTGCTCGGCGCCGCCCACCAGCAGGTGACGCTCGACTGGTGGGAGCAGCGACGCCACGACTTCGATCTGGTCGTCTCGGAGCTCGTGCTCCGAGAAGCCGAAGCCGGCGATCCCGAAGCCGCACGGCTACGCTTGGCTGCGCTCGAGGGGATCCCCCGCCTGAGCCTGACGGAAGATGCTCTGCGCCTCGGCAATGAGTTCGTGGACCGCGGCCTCCTGCATCGGACCGCGGCCGAGGATGCCCTTCACATCGCCATCGCGACCATCCACGCCGTCGATTTCCTGCTCACCTGGAATTGCACCCACATCGCGAACCCCGAGATCCAGATCCAGCTCGCCAGACACCTGTACGGCAGGGATCTGTTTCTGCCGTTCATCTGCACACCGGAAGAACTGCTTGGAGGTAACGAATGAAGCACGACCCAATCGTGGCGGAAGTCCGCAGGTTTCGTGAACAGCACGCAGCGAGCTTCGACTACGATCTGCGACGGATCTTCGAGGATCTGAAGCGATCCGAGGGGAGTCGCGATCGGGAGCTGTCACCACTTCTCGCACCACCGGAGAGCGACAGTTCATCAGTCGGATCTTCCGTGCAGCGGGCTCGGTTCGCCCGCCGGTGATCGCTGACAAGACGCCTTCCGAGTTTATGTCAACCGCTGATGCTCCGTTCATTCGCGTGTCGGGAGCGAGATTGGCGAAGGCCTGCGAGCCAAGACCGGAAGACCCACTGCCAGACTACTGGATGATCCCCGCTCCCGATGACATTCTCGTGCTCCTGCCGGACAGCGCCCTCGACCGCGCCGTCTTGGAAGCAGTGGGTGAGAATGAGCTTGAAGGCGATGAATCGGTCGACAAGGAACCCTGGCCAGATGCGCGACTCCACGTGGCATTCCGGCGTCTTCAAGGTCGGATCAACTCCTCGGATTGGGTACAGAGCGCCACGCCCCATGGAGATCTCGTTCGCGCTTTCTCTGTAGCTGCTCGTGACCCAGCAGTCGAGGCCGACGTGAAGCAGGCGCTGGAGGCGACACCTCAGTTGATTGGTGCGATCTCGACCTTCTTCGCCGCGTTCACCACCGCGACTCGCGCCGACTGGCAGCGGCTGCCTGTTGTCCACCGTGGCGTGGGGGCCAGAGGGTGGTTCATCGGTCGTTGGCTTCCGACCGCGCTGGTTGTGGATGGCCCGGTTGTCCGCTTCCTCAACACAAGCGCGCTTCGACGGCTTGGCGACCCGGAACGCCGGACGGTGCGAGCCGTACGGCGGTTCCTGCAGGAACGCGCCGTAATGAGCTTCCGGCACGCCCTGGCTCACTGGTCTTTCGAATGGCGCACGCGGGACGAAGGTAACTTCATCGCCTGGACCGACCAGAGCGGCAGTCATAGAGAGCTTCACCAGGAGGAGGCGGACGCCATTCACTGGGTGACATTCATGGTCGTCGAGGCTCTGTACAGGCGACTCCTCAGGCCGGAGGACGCGGATGATGCCTCTGGAGGGACTGCGATGAGCGAAGGCAAGACGGCCGGGCCTCGGCAAACGGGCCCGGTGATCCACGAGGTGTTCCCGTACCTGATCGTGCGCGGCGGGGCGGCGGCGATCGAGTTCTACAAGCGGGTGTTCGGCGCCGAGGAGATCTTCAAGCTGGCCGAGCCGTTGGGGAAGGTCGGGCACGCGGAGCTGCGGTTCGGGCCGGCGACGGTGATGGTGGCGGACGAGTATCCGGAGCTCGGCCTCCGGAGCCCGGAGGCGTTCGGGGGCACGGGATCGAGGATCCACCTCCACGTCGATGACGTCGACGCGCTCGCCGAGCGGGCGGTCGCGGCCGGCGCCACGATCATCATGCCGCCGACCGACCAGAGCCACGGCGAGCGCCAGTGCCGGCTGCGCGACCCGTTCGGGCACGAGTGGCTGCTCGGGCACGAGATCGAGGAGGTCTCGCGCGAGGAGATGGAGCGGCGCTTCGCGGCCGAGTCCGGGGCGTAGCGGGCCCGACGGCGCCGGCCGGCGGGTATGATCGCGGCCGGAGGTCGCCCATGCCCATCCGACGCGCTCTCGTCGCCCTGCTCGTGCTCATGATCCCGTTCGCCTCGCCCGCCGCCGGCGGCACGCTGATCGTCGCCAACAAGTCCGAGGCCACGGTGTCGCTGGTCGACACCGGCAGCGGCGAGGTGGTGGCGACGCTGCCCACCGGCGAGGGGCCGCACGAGGTGGCGGTGTCGCCGGACGGGAAGACCGCGCTGGTCGCGAACTACGGCACCCGCGGGGCGCCGGGGTCGAGCCTGACGGTGATCGACCTGCCGGGCCAGCGGGTCGCGCGCACGATCGACCTCGGCGAGCACCGCCGGCCGCACGGGCTGGCGTTCCTGCCCGGCGGCCGGCAGGCCGCGGTCACCGCCGAGGGGAGTCGGGCGCTGCTCGTGGTCGACGTCGAGGCGGGGAAGGTCGACGCGGCGATCGCGACCGGCGCCGAGGTCTCGCACATGGTCGCGCTCTCGCCCGGCGGCGACCGCGCCTACGTCGCCAACATCGGCTCCGGCTCGGCCACCGTGATCGACCTCGCCGGCCGCGCCAAGGTCGCCGACGTCGCGACCGGCGAGGGCGCCGAGGGGATCGCGGTCACCCCGCATGCCGTCTGGGTCACCAATCGCGAGGCCGACACGGTGACCCTGATCGACCCCGAGTCCCTGAAGGTCATCGCGACCGTCCCTTCGCCCGGCTTCCCGATCCGCGCCGAGGCGACTCCGGACGGTAAGCACGTGCTGGTGACCAACGCCGAAGCGAACGAGCTGACGGTGATCGACGCCGCCGAGCGCAAGGCGGTGCGGCGGGTCGAGCTCGACCTCGCGGCCGGCGAGACCGAGGGGCGCCTCTTCGGCGACCAGTTCGGCGGCAGCTCGGTGCCGGTCGGCATCGAGATCGCCCCCGACGGCAAGACCGCCTGGATCGCCCACTCCAACGCCGACGCCGTCCAGGTCCTCGACCTCGAGACCTGGAAGCCCACCGGCGTCCTCCGCGCCGGCAAGGAACCCGACGGCATGGCCTATAGCCCCCTCACGCTCACTTCTGCCACCGCACCCACCAGCCGGTAGCCTTAGAGCTTGTGAACGAATCTCCGGCTCAGGCGCCGGTGAGGTACTCGGAGGCGCTATCGGTACGACGCCGCGCCCACAGGCGCGCGGCCGACCGCCCGGCCCCGCGGGTACAGACTGGCGAGCGCCGGTCCCAGGCGCGGGGCCGACCGCCCGGCCCCGGGGGTACAGACCGGCGAGCGCCGGTCCCAGGCGCGGGGCCGACCGCCGGGCTCCGGACCAGGCAGTCCGTATGCACAAACCCCTGTGCAATCAAGGCCTTTTGCCCGACGCCCGTCTAAACCGCAGATCTAGGGGTTAGAGGGGTTGACCTCCCCAATATCTTGTGGGATATTCGGAGACCGTCAGCCACAGGAGAGGGGCTGAGGAAATCGGAGGGCTCGCGGCGCTTGGCGCGCCCCCCATCCCATGTCTATTGCCCAACGAAACCGGAGGTTGCCCATGGCCAGCGAGCCCACCGTCCAGTCCGGAAACCCGACCGACCGCCGCCGTACCGCCCCGCCGCTGCGCGAGGCCAGGCGGGTCGAGGAGACCGGGACGGAGGGCCGCGCGCGGGACGGGGTTCGCGAAGCCGAGGGCGGCGGCGTCGAGTTCCGCCGCCACTTCACCGCGCCCGGGGTCGACCCCTTCGACGCCGTCGAGTGGGAGCGGCGCGACGCCCACATCACCAACGAGCGGGGGGAGACGGTGTTCCTCCAGCCCGGGGTCGAGATCCCCCAGGCGTGGTCGCAGACCGCGACCAACGTCGTGGTCTCGAAGTACTTCCGCGGCCAGCTCGGCACGCCCCAGCGCGAGACCTCGGTGCGCCAGATGATCGGCCGCGTCGCCGACACCATGACCGGCTGGGGGCGCGCCGGCGGCTACTTCGCCTCCGCGGAGAGCGCCGAGGCGTTCCACGCCGAGCTGACCCACGTCCTGCTCCACCAGTACGCCTGCTTCAACTCGCCGGTCTGGTTCAACGTCGGCATCGAGGAGAAGCCCCAGTGCTCGGCCTGCTTCATCAACTCGGTCGCCGACACCATGGAGTCGATCCTCACCCTGGCCAAGACCGAGGGGATGCTGTTCAAGTTCGGCTCCGGCACCGGCTCGAACCTGTCGACCCTGCGCTCCTCGCGCGAGTACCTGGCCGGCGGCGGCACCGCCTCGGGGCCGGTCTCGTTCATGCGCGGCTTCGACGCCTTCGCCGGCGTGATCAAGAGCGGCGGCAAGACCCGGCGCGCGGCCAAGATGGTGATCCTCGACATCGACCACCCGGACGTCGTCGAGTTCATCCGCTGCAAGGAGATCGAGGAGAAGAAGGCGTGGGCGCTGATCGACGCCGGCTACGACGGCGCGTTCAACGTCCACGGCGGCGCCTACGAGTCGATCGCCTACCAGAACGCCAACCACTCGGTGCGCGTGACCGACGAGTTCATGCAGGCCGTGCTCGACGACGGCGAGTGGACCACCCGCGCGGTGACCACCGGCGAGCCGATGGACCGCTACCGCGCGCGCGACCTGATGCGGATGATCGCCGAGGCGGCCTGGGTGTGCGGCGACCCCGGCATGCAGTACGACACCACGATCAACGACTGGCACACCTGCGCCGCGACCGACCGTATCTACTCGAGCAACCCGTGCTCGGAGTACATGTTCCTCAACGACACCGCGTGCAACCTGGCGTCGCTCAACCTGTTGAAGTTCTACGACGAGGAGTCGGGCTTCGACGTCGAGAGCTTCCGGCACGTCTGCGAGGTGGTGATCTCGGCGATGGAGATCATCGTCGACAACGCCTCCTACCCGACGCCGAGGATCGCCGAGAACTCGCACCTCTACCGCCCGCTCGGGATCGGCTACGCGAACCTCGGCGCGCTGCTCATGGCGCGCGGGCTGCCCTACGACTCCGAGGCCGGACGCGACTACGCTGCGGCGATCACGGCGCTGATGTCGGGGGCCGCCTACGCCCAGTCGGCGCGCATCGCCGCCGCCCAGGGGCCGTTCGAGCGCTTCGAGGAGAACCGCGAGCCGATGCTGCGCGTGATGCGCAAGCACCGCGACGCGCTCAAGGCGGTCGACTCCGCGCACGTGCCGCTCGACCTCTACCTCGCCGCCAAGCAGTCGTGGGACGAGGTGGTCGCCCTCGGCGAGCGCCACGGCCTGCGCAACAGCCAGATCTCGGTGCTCGCGCCGACCGGCACCATCGCGTTCATGATGGACTGCGACACCACCGGCGTCGAGCCCGACCTGGCGCTCGTCAAGTACCGCAAGCTGGTCGGCGGCGGCATGATCAAGCTGGTCAACAACACCGTGCCTAAGGCGCTGGCGCGGCTCGGCTACGACAAGGACGAGGTCCGCGCCATCGTCGAGTACATCGACGAGCACGACACCATCGAAGGCGCGCCGCACTTGAAGGACGAGCACCTGCCGGTCTTCGACTGCGCGTTCAAGCCCGCGCAGGGGCGGCGCTCGATCCACTACATGGGTCACGTGCGCATGCTCGCCGCGGCGCAGCCGTTCATCTCGGGCGCGATCAGCAAGACCGTCAACCTGCCCGAGGAGTGCACCGCCGAGGACGTCATGGAGGCCTACCTCGAGGGGTGGCGGCTCGGGCTCAAGGCGATCGCGATCTACCGCGACGGCTCGAAGCGCACCCAGCCGCTGTCGACGCGCCGGGACCAGGGCACGGCGCTCACCGTCCCCGCCGCGGCGGCGGGCGCGCAGCCGGCGTCCGTGCGGCGCAAGCTCCCCGACGAGCGGCGGGCGGTGACCCACAAGTTCATGGTCGGCGAGCACAAGGGGTATCTCACCGTCGGCCTCTACGAGGACGGCCAGCCGGGCGAGATCTTCCTCACCATGGCCAAGGAGGGCTCGACGATCTCGGGGCTGATGGACGCGTTCGCGACCGCGATCTCGATCGCGCTCCAGTACGGCGTGCCGCTCCGGACCCTGGTCGACAAGTTCATCCACACCCGCTTCGAGCCCTCGGGCTTCACCAAGAACCCCGAGATCCCGATCGCCAAGTCGATCACCGACTACATCTTCCGCTGGCTGGCGTCGAAGTTCCTGACCCGCGAGCAGAAGGCGGCGGCGGGGGTGATCCTGCGCGACGAGCCGGCGCTCGACAGGTCGTTGAACGACGGGCCGGCCGAGGCGCTCGCGGCCGAGCCCGGCGAACCGGCGCGGCAGCTCGTCGCCGCCTCCTCCGAGCGCACCGAGACCCAGACCAAGGTGACGTTCCTCTACCAGCAGGACGCCCCGAGCTGCCACGAGTGCGGCGCGATCATGGTCCGCAACGGCTCCTGCTACAAGTGCCTCAACTGCGGGTCGACGAGCGGGTGTAGCTGAGGAAAGCGGCGCGGTGCGCCGCTTCCGGGTTTTCCGCTCGTCGGTTTTCTTGAGGGGACGCGCCCTTGAGGCGCGCGTAGGCCTGCTGCCACCGGCCTCGCCCTCGGGTTCCCGTCCCCACCGCGGATAGGGCCTGCTGCGGCCGTTGCAGGAGAGGGCAGGCCCTGCTGCTAGAATTCGACAATCGCCATGGGAGAATCTGCTGCACCCGCCGGTCCGCCCTCGCGCGAGGGGGTCACCCAGCTCCTGATCGCCTACCGCGACGGCGACCGGGAGGCGTTCGACCGGCTGGTGCCGATGGTCTACGAGGACCTGCGGCGGATCGCGCGGCGGCAGCTCCGGCGCGGGGCGCCGGGGCAGACGCTCAACACCACCGGGCTGGTCCACGAGGCGTACTTCAAGCTGGTCGACCCGGCCAAGGTCGACTGGCAGGGGCGCGGGCACTTCCTCGCGGTCTCGGCGCGGGCCATGCGCCAGGTGATCATCGGCTACGCGCGCAAGCGCTCGGCGGGCAAACGCGGCGGCGGCGAGCGGCCGGTGACGCTCGACGAGGCGCAGATCGCGGTCGACGACCAGGCCGACCGCCTGCTCGCGCTCGACCGCGCGCTCGAGCGGCTCGGCGGCCACGACCCGCGGCTCGCGCGGGTGGTCGAGTGCCGCTTCTTCGCCGGCCTCTCCGAGGAGGAGACCGCCCAGGCGCTCGGCGTCTCGCTGCGCACCGCCCAGCGCGACTGGATGCGCGCCCGCGCCTGGCTCAAGGAAGAGCTGCGCGGCGGCGTCGGCTGAGCGGCAAACCGCCGCCGCGGCCGTGGCCGTAGACGCCGAAGGGCGCACCCGGCGCCCGCCCCTTTCGCCGAGCGCTCCGGATTGCGTATCCTCGGCCGCACCCGGCGCGCCGAGCCGCCGCCCCGAGAAAGAGGACGATGACCACCCGCGAACCCGGCCCGACGTCACCGCCCCCGTCCGCCTCGCCGGCCCGGCCCGCCCGCGGCCGCCGGCGCCGCGCCGCGCCGCCGCTCCT
>CAZNIX010000151.1:0-10090 GCA_964573125.1 uncultured Thermoanaerobaculia bacterium | reverse complement strand
CCCCATTGGGTCGACGGACACGAAGCGAGCCAGTTGAGGGTCATACCAGCGGTTCCGGGCGTAGATCAGACCGGTGGCCAGGTCTTGTTCGAGGCCGTGGAAGCCGCGGTCATTGCCGGCGGTGGAGGTGGCGACCATGTCTGTCGGCGGGGTTAGGTAGACGGCCTCGTCGGCCTGGCCGGGGGCCAGCGCGAAGGTCCGGCTGAAGGAATCGGCGAGCGGGGTGCCGGCGAGGTCGAGCAGGCCAGTGTCGGCGGAGACGGTGTGGTCGCCGGGGTCGAGGACGGACGCCGACTCGAGGGTGTAGCCGTCGGCGTCGAGGGTCCAGGTCTCGGCGGCGCCGTCGATCTGGATCGCCGTCGCGGCGCTCGGGAGGTCGGGCTCCTCGGAGAGGGTGAGTCGGAGCCGGCCGTCCACCACGGCCACAGCCAGCACTTCAGGCGCCGCGGTGTCGGCCACCACACCGTCGGTCCAGGCGAAGGTCTCTTCGGCCGCGGTGGCTGCGGAGTTGCCGAAGAGGTCCACCAACGAGCCGGCGGGGATCTCCAGGCGTACCTCGGTGCCCGAGGCCGGCGGCGGGTCGGTGGTCAGCACCAGCCGACGGCCGGCACGGGGGCCGGTGCCCACCGGCTGGGAGGCGTCGATCGGGATCGGCTGACCGGTGGCCGCGTCGACGATCCGCAGGCCGGCCGCGATCGCCTCCTCGGCGGCGGTGAGGCGGATTTCCTCCGACAGCTCCAGCCTCAGCTCGTCGCCGACCACCCGTACCTGCTCGACCACCGGCGGCATGAGGTCGTTGACCCGGACCACCCGCTCGCCGTAGGGGGAGTACTCGTAGGCTTCGATGGGCCGGCCCTGGCTATCCACCACCATCGCCACATTGCCCGTGGCGTCGAAGATCGGGAAGTAGCTGGCTTCGAGGCTGCCGTTGCCGTCGGCGTCGCGCTCGACCCAGAGCAGCTCGTCGAGGCCGACGCCGTAGGTGCGGCGCTCGAGGAGCTGGCCGTTCTCGTACTCCTCGATCGGCTGCCAGCCGTCCCACACGGTCTCGGTCACCACACCGCCCGCGGTCCGGCGGACGCGGCGGTTGAAGGCGTCGTAGGCGTAGGAGACCAGTTCGCCGCTCGGGCCGTCGACCCGGGTCAGGCGGTTGCGGAAGTCGTAGTGGAACGTCAGGTCGCCCTTGGCGACGAGGTTGCCGCTCGCGTCCCAGGCGAGCGGCACGCCGTCTACGGAGCCGGGGCGGTTGCGGCCCGAGCCGTCGAGCGGCAGCTCGGCGGTGGCGGTGCCGAGGGCGCTCTCCTCGGTGCGGGCGAGCAGGTTGTCGGCGGTGTCGAGGGTGAAGCCCCAGGACTCGGGCAGGCCGGAGGCGATGCCGCCGCCGGAGAGCGCGGCCGAGGTCAGCCGGCCCGCCGGGTCGTAGGCGAAGGCGCGGCTCCAGCCGTTGCGGTCGGCGCGGGTCTGCGCCTGGCGCAGGCCGCGCGGGGTCCAGGCGATCGCCTCGTCGAGGATCGCCTGGGTCGTCGGGTCGCGATGGACCGCGGTGACGAGCCGGCGCGCCGCGTCGTAGCCGTAGGCGGCGCTCGCCGCCGCCGTCTGGCCGGGCAGGCCCACGGAGCGGGTGGCGAGCAGCCCCGGCCCGCGGTAGCCGAAGGTGGCGGCAGGGTTGGGCACCGCGGGCGACTGGCCACCGGTCGGCAGCGACGGGATCGGGCCGAGCGCCGCCGGCCGGCCCAGCTCGTCGAGCGCACGGCCGAGCACCCGGCTCGAAGAGTAGGCGAGCGCGGTCGGCGAGCCCGCGTCGTCGAACGCCCGGGCGAGCGCCCGGCCGGCGACCGTCTCGCCCAGCGGCCGCGACAGCGAGTCGTACGTCCGCTCGACCACCTGCGCCCCCGACGCCGCGTGCACCAGCCGGCCCAGCGCGTCGTAGACGTACGCCTCGCTCGTCGGCCCGACGAGCCCGGGCGCTCCGGTCACCTGCCGCCCGGTAAGCCGCCCCAGCAGGTCGAAGCTCTGGTCGATCACGTTGCTCCGGGCGTCGGTGTGCCGGGTCGGGTTGCCCGCGGCGTCGTACTGCCAGCTCTCCGAGGTGCCGTCCGCGAACCCTACCGCGGTCACCCGGCCCGCATCGTCGTAGCTCCACGCCGTCTCGTTGCCGAGCGCGTCGCGGTAGACGACGGGCCGAGAGCTGCGATCGTACTCCAGCTCCACGCGCAGCCCGCCCGGGCGCGTGAGGCTGGTCAGCCGGTCGAGCCCGTCGTAGCCGCGCTCGGTGACGTGCCCCTCGGGGTCGATCGAGAGCCGCAGGTTGCCCCGCGCGTCGTAGACCGACCGCCACTCGTGGTCCAGCGCGTCGCGGGTCGCGATCCGGCGGTTGAGCGCGTCGTAGACGTGGGCGATCTCGACCGTCTCGCTGCCGCCGCCGGGGAGCTGCTCGGTCACCTCCTCGGCCACCCGGTTGCCGGCCGCGTCGAGCGTGTAGGCGGTGACGTTGCCCTCCGGGTCGGTGACCTGCTGGAGCCGCTCGAAGGTGTCGTAGAGGAGCGTCGTCTGCCGGTCGAGCGGGTCGATTACGCCGGCGAGCTTGCCGGTGCCGTCGTGGATCAGCCGGGTGACGAGCCCGCGGGCCGAGGGCGGGAGCTGCTCGCACGGCGTGTGCGGCGGGTCGTACTGCCACAGGTAGTCGATCACCTCGGCCGGGAGCCCGCGCAGATCGTAGGTCGTAGTCGAGTAGGCGAGCAGGCACCCGGTCTCGTCGAGCCGGCGCGTTTCGACCGGGTTGCCGCCATCGTCGTAGCCGGTCTGCGCCCGCCGGCCGAGCGGGTCGAGCACTTCCATCGGCCGCTGGTAGCCGTCATAGGCCACCTGGTGCAGCGCGCCGCGCGGGTCGGTGTAGGCGCGCAGCCGCCGCTCCTCGTCGTGGCCGTAGTGCTCGACCAGCGGCGGCACGATCCCCGGGCCGCCGCGCTCCACCCGTACCCGCAAGTCGCGCTCGTCGTATTCGAGATCGGTCGTCTCCCCCTCGGCGTTGGTCACCTGGATCGGGTTGCGGTGGGCGTCGTAGGCGTAGGTCTCGGCCACCGTCTCGCCGGCCGAGATCTCGCGCTCCTCGCGCACCAGCTCGCCGAGCGCGCCGTACTCGCGCCAGATCCGGGTCACCGTGTCGCCGGCGACCCCGAACGGCCGGCGCTCCTCGATCACCTCGCCGGCGGCGTCGTAGAGGTACTGCGTGCGGTAGGAGAGCGCCGGCGAGCCGTCGGCCGAGGGCGTCACCGCCAGCCGCGCCTCGACCAGCCAGTCCAGCTCGTTGTAGTCGTACTCGTTGCGCACCCCGCGGGCGTCGATCGTGGCGACGACGTTGCCGCGGGCGTCGTGCTCGTAGCGGGTGATCAGGTTGAGGCCGCCGGGATCGGCGGTCGCGCGCTGGAGGTAGCCGGCCGCCGGACCCCCGGTGGCGTAGTCCAGGCGAACCGTGTGGCCCTGGTCATTGGTCAAGGTCACCGGCTGGCCGAACGCGCTATAGCTGAACGACATCTGCGCCTGGTCGGGGGTGCCCGCCGCGATGCGGATGGACTGCGGGAGCCCGCCGGGCGTGCGCGCGATCTCGGTCACGCTCCCGCGCGGGTCGGTGATCCGCGTGGGCAGGTTGGTGCGCGGGTCGTTGACCATCGGGCTGGTCAGGAACGCGGCCGAGCCGTTGCGGCCTCCGGCGCCGGGCTCTGTGCGGGCGAGGGTCAAGGAGCCCCGGGCACGCGGTGCGCCGTCCGTCGCATAGCTCAGCTCGGTGACGGTGCCGAGCGGGGCGACCTGGCGCGTTAGGTTGCCCTCGGCGTCGTACTCGAAGGCGGTGATCCGCAGCGCGGCGTCCTCGATCTCGACCGTGTGTCCGGCCGCGTCGAACTCGTAGTCGGTGGCGAAGCCGCGGCGGTTGGTCACGGTCGCGGTCCGGGCGGTGAAGTCGTAGACGATCGACAGCGGATCGCCGCCCCAGGTCTGGCCGGTCACCTCGTCCGCGTAACCATCGTCGTCAACGTCGTCGTAGTCGAGCTCGAGCCAGGTCACGCCGCGCGGGTCGGTGAGCGAGGCGAGGTTGTCGCGGGCGTTGAGCGCCTCGGCGAGATCGCCGGCGGGGGGCGCCTCGTAGGCGTAGCTGGTGACCAGGCCGCTCGGGAACGTCGACAGGCCGATCGTCACCGCCGGCGAGGTGACGGTCTCGAGGCGGCCGTCGGCGTCGAACGCAAAGCCAACCGTCCGGCCGCTGAAGTCGGTGATCGACTCGAGGCGACCGGATGCGTCATAGGCGAGCGAGCAGGCGCGGCCGAGGTCGTCGTTGACCCGCACCAGCCGGCCGCTGAGGTCGTAGGCGAAGGTCAGCTCGTTGCCGGTGTCGGCCGAGTCCTTGACCGCATCCGCGACCGCCACCCGCCGTCCCCAGCGGTCGAAGCGCTCAAGGTTGCGCTGGGCGTCGAGCAGCACCCAGCCGGCGGCGGTGCGCGCCAGCTCGGCGAAGACGCCGGTCGGCGACTGATAGCGATCGCCCTCGCGCACGAACAGCTCGCGCCGGCCGCGGCCGTCGTAGTACTCCACGTCGCCGTTGGGCAGCTCCCGCAGGCGCACCCGGTAGCCCAGATCCCAGCCAGGACCGAGCGGGCCCGAGCCGACGGTGCGGTTGCGGTAGAAGCGGGTGAATGCGACGTCGATGCCGCGGCCACGCACCGCGAGGTCGGTCACCGCGTGGGTGTGCTCGCCCGAATGCAGCAGCGTTCCCGGCGCGACGTCGCCGGAGCCGAGCGAGGGGTTGAGCGCCGGCTCCTGGCGTGCCGCGGGCGAGATCTCCCAGGGAACGCTCGCGAGCGCGAGCTCGGCGCGGTCGAGTACCGACGCCGGGTAGACGCCGTCTAGCGTCTGGCGCAGCGACTGCGGGAAGCGCACCGACACCGAGAAGCCGGAGAGCAGCTCCGGCGCCCCCTCCGGCACGCCCTCCGCCTCGGGGTCGCAGCGCGGGCAGAGATCGGCCTCGTCGTCGGTCTCGGCGTAGTCGCGGGCGGCGCGCAGGTCGGCGAGCGTGACCACCTCGTCGGAGACGTAGGTCTGGAAGCCGTCCTCCCACGGCTGGCCGGCGAGGCGGCGGAGGACGATCCCGTCGGCTCCGGTCAGCGCCGGGGACGGCAGACCGGGAAGCGCGGCCCGGTCGCCGGCGCCGGCGATCGGCAGGCCGCCCGGCCCCAGGCTCACGGCGTCGAGGCGCACCTCGTCGCCAAGGACGCCCGGCAGCGCCGCCGCCAGCCGGAAGGTCGCCGGCAGCTCCCGGCCGTCGATCTCGGTGGTCGGCACGCCGAGCGGAGCCAGCCGCGCGATCGGCGTCCAGCCGCCTTCCCCGTCCGGTCCGAGCGCCACCAGCCGGGGAGAGGCGACCGCGATCGAGGTCAGCCCGCGGTCGAGGCCGCCGGCGAACGCGAGCCCCAGCTCGGGCACCATCAGGGTCGCCGAGTTGGTGTTGCCGTCGAGTTCGATGGTCTCGAGCAGCCGGTCGTCGAGGCCGTCGGCGTTGGCGTCGAGCGCGGCGGTCGAGGGTGCCTCGTCGAAATCGATGACGTAGATCCCGCCGCCCAGCCCGGAGACGTAGAGCAGCCGCCGGTCGCGGTCGACCGCCACCTCGCCGCTCTGGCCGGGCATCCGTACCCAGCCGACCAGCTCGAGCTCGTCCCGGTTCGTGGCGTCGAGGATCAGCACGCCGGCGTGCAGGTGGGCGACCACCAGGTAGTCGCGGATCTCCCCCGGATCGACCAAGCCGTTGTCGTCGAGATCGAACGCGTAGTCCTCGACCACCGCCATGCCCGAGACTCGGTTCGAGCCGGCGATCTCCAGGCACGCCTCGTTGTAGAACGACAGCTCGCCGACGTCGACCGCATCGCTCTCGAACATCCCGACCCCGCGGAAGCCGATCAGCCCGACGAGCGTGAGCGGATGCGGGTCGGCGGCATCGAATAGCGTGCCGAGATCGATCAGCGCGGCGCCGAGGTCGGACACCGGCTGGTTGCACAGCGTGAGGTTGGGGTCTTGGTAGCCGGTGTAGATCCCGATGACGTCGGACTCCTGGCCGCCGGCCTCGTCGTAGAACGCGTTGACGTCGACGACCTCGATGCCGACGCCGAGCGTCGCGAGATAGGCGAGGCTCTGGCGGTTTCTGAGCAGCTCGAGCCGGTCGGCAGCAGCCGCAGTCAGCGTGATCGACCACGCCCCGCCGGCGCCGGCGTCGACCCGGTGGAACGAGCCGCGGTCGAGGTCGCGCAGGGTCACCGGCAGGCCCTCCTCGACGCCGGCGCCCGAGACGGTAAGCTGGTAGGCGCCGCCGCCCATCGGCGGCGTTTCCGGCTCGAGCGTGATCCCCGTCGGCGGCGGCTCGACGCCGAGCCGCCAGCGGTCGATCTGGTCGTCGGAGAGCACCGTCACCCGCCGCGGCGTACCCTCGGGCAGCGAGCTGCCCGTGCCGCCGCCGAGGCGGTCGGAGACCAGGGTCGAGCCGCGGAACGCGGCGTAGAGGACCTCGGGATCGGTGGGGTTCTGCCCCACCGCGACCGGATCGAACGCCAGCGGGTCGAAGATCTTGAGCTGGCCGAACAGCTCGACGCCGCCGCCGGCCACCAGGACCCGCCCGTGCGGGTCGATCGCCACCGCGGCGACGCGATCGTTGAGCGGGAACGGGAAGGTGACGCCGTTGCCGGCGGCGTCGACGGCGACGTGTCGCAGATTCGCCGGATCCGAGGCGTCGATCACCGCCAGGCCGTCCGCGCCGGCGGCGATGAACAGCCAGCTCCCGAGCCGCGCCACGTCGCGCACCTCGGCGAGGTCGAGCGTGTCGAGCACTTCGCTCTGGCCGACCGTGAACTCGACCGCGAGCGTCTCGCCCCAGGCGTTGCCCGCCGCGTCGGCCAGCTCGGGACCGAGCCGCAGGCGGTAGGTCTGCCCGGCGCGCCAGCCGCCGTTCGGGGTGATCCGGACGTGCGCGCTGTCGCCGGCGAACTCGATCTCGGGAAGGACGTCGCGGCCGGCGGCATCGCGCACCGAGATCCCGGCCAGGCTGGTCGCCAGCCCCTCGTCGAACGCGAGCTCGAGCGGCTGGTTGACCCCGACTTCGGCGCCGAGCGCGAGGACGTAGCGACGGCCGGCCGCGGCTGGCTCGTTGAAGGCCAACGAACCGTCCGCCGCCGCGGCGAGCGTGCGGTCGGCGCCGTCGTCGAGGCCGACCAGGCGCACCTGCGCCCCAGCGGCCGCGGCGCCCGGCGCGCCGGTTACGCTCAGCGTGCCGCCGGAGAACGAGGCTGACAGCCCCACGCCAAGCTCGTTCGAGCCGGCCGCCGCGGTCAGCGCGAAGAAGCGCACCGGCGAGCCCCCGACCGGCACCGGCGGTTCCTCGTCGCCGAACAGGGTGGGCGGGTAGACCGTGATCTCGCCCGGCGCCGGCGGATCGAACGTGCCCTCGAAGAAGCGGTAGCCGGTGGCGAGGTCGCGGCCTTCGAGCGTGTAGGTCTCGCCGCGCCGCGTCGGGATCAGGATCGCGTCGTGCTCGAGGAGATGGAGGATCTCGCGGTTGACCACCGCGATCATCCCTTCGATCTCGAGATGCCTGAAGTAGGCGTAGCTCGAGATCACGCCGGCGCCGAGCGGGATGCCGACCCAGTCGAGATAGCCGTTGTAGCTCATCACCACGTAGAGCCCGGGGTTGGCAGAACCGGGGAGGTACTCCTGGCGGTCGCCCATACGCGCGGGCGCGGCGAGCGGGCGGATGCCGCCGCCGGTCTGGCCGGGGGCGGCGAGGCCGACGACCGAGCCACGGGCGGCCGCGGCCTCGGCGGTTACTGCCGCACGCTGTGCATCCGTCGCATCCACACGCGCCGCCGCGGTCGCCGAGCCCCCCGCCCCACCCCGCGCGCCCGCCGCCCCGGAAGCCACAGCCGCGCCCGATCCCGAGCCCGGCGCCGTCGCGCTCCCACCGGTCTCGCCCGGAGGCGGCTCGTTGGTCAGCCGGTCGCCGTCGCGGCGCAGGAGGTCGTGGACCATCCAGTAGTCCTCGGAGAGGACGCGCTCGATGCGGGCGAGCAGGAACTCGTCGCCCTCGGCGCCGGCCGGCGTCGGCAGCGAGAGCCCGAGCGCCTTCTGCGCCTCGGCGCCCTCGACCTCGAGCCGGAAGGCCGAGAGGTACGCGAAGTCGGAGGGGATCGGGGCGGTGACCTCGGCCAGCGGCGCCGGCTCGACGCGGACGATCGCCGGGGCGAGGAAGGTCCCGGCGTCGACTTCGACCATCACCCCGTCGAGGGTCGCGAAGCTGGTTGCCGCGCCCGCCGGCACGTGGGCGCCGCGGCCGTCGGGGGTCAGCGAGCCGCCCAGCTCGAAGATCACCTCGTTGGCGTTCGGGGGGAGGACGTGGAGGAGCAGGGTGTCCCCGAGCGCGGCCTCGATCCACAGCTCGAACGAGCCGTCGCCGGCCGCGGTCACCGACGGCACCGAGGCGAGGCGGGAGATGTTTTCGACGAAGACCAGCGACCCCGCCGGCGCCGCGCCCGGCCGACCGAGCACGCGCACCATCCCGGCGCCGTCGGGGGCGAAGCGGTGGATGCGCGTCGCGTCGAGGACGAGGTTGGCGGTCGACTCCGCGGTCGTGAACGTGGTCGTCACCGCGGCGGCGATCCGGTTGCCCTGGAAGTCCTTGACCGCGGTCGACACCCGGATCTCGTGCGGGGCGCCCGGACGGAGCGTCGCCTGGGGGACGATCCGCACCGTGGCGCCCGAGGCCTCGAGGTCGATCGGCACCCCGTTGGCGCCGTCGAAGAGCTGGACCCCGCCCGGGAGCGTCGCCGGATCGACCGGCTCGCTGAAGGTCAAGAGCGGCTCGATCCCCGGCGGCACGCCGGTTGAACCGTCCGCGGGATCGACCGCCACCAGCGCCGGCCCCGTGGTCTGGATCAGGAGGTCGAGATCGACCCGGTCGCCCGCCGCCGGCACCTCGGCGGCGCCCAGGCCGCGGTCGAGCGTGACCGGGTTTTCGGCCAGCGCGGTGACCGCGCCCACCGGCACCGGCAGCGCGTAGCCGCCGTCCGGGTTGGCGAGCTGGACCCAGGGCGGCGAGGCGACCGCCTCCATCACCCGCGCGCCCGGGAGCGGCGCGCCGCCGGCGCCGAAGACCGCGCCGCGCAGGTAGCCGACCGGGATCGTGAGCCGCGCGAACGCGTAGACCCCGCCCTCGCGCACCCCCGGCCACGGGAGGTCCTCGGGGTCGATCGCCGCCGTGGTCCAGCCGGTCGCGGTCGGGGCGAGCTGGGCGACCGGGCGCCAGCCCGGCCCTGCGGGCAGGTCGATTGCGGCGAGCAGCAGCCCCTCCTCGCCGGCGCCCGGGGCGGCGCCCAGCTCGAGGGTCAGCGCCGCAGGCAGCGCGAGCGTGCGGCCGCCCAAGTCGAGCACCAGGGCGCCGAGGTACTCCCCGGCCGCCGGCAGCTCCGACGGCAGGTCGGCCTCGGCGCGCCGGGCGAGCGACACCGGCGAGGGCTCGGCGAGGGCACCCGCCGGCAGGTCCGCGCGGTCTCCCTCGGGGGTGGTCACCGCGCCGCCGGAGGAGCCGATCACGCCGCCCTGGAGGGTCTCGCCGCCGTACGGGCGGAGGATCACGTCCTCGGCGCCCATCTCGAGCGGCAGCGCGCGCGCCTCGATCGACGGCGCGAGACGGAAGCGCGAGCGCGGCGCGCCGTCGGGCGCGCGGTAGAGCACGAGGTCGGCCTCGTAGGGCGCGGGCCGGCGCACCGAGCCGTCCAGAAGCGTCAGCTCCTCGCGCACGTGGAGCGTCAGCGGCACGCCGCTCGCGAGGTCGCCGGCGAGCGTGTAGGTCACGGTCGCTTCGCTCGCCTGCGCGGGTAGTACCACCTCGGGGTCGAACGCGATCGCGGCGGCCGTGACCAGGGACGGATCGGGCGCCGGCGCGGCGGCGAGCGGGGCGCCCACCGCCGGCGCCGGCGGCGCGGTGGCCCCGGAGTCGGGCTCGACCGCGGCCCAGGCGCCCGGCTCGGCGATCGCCACCGTCACCGCCCCGCCCATGACC
>CAZNIX010000150.1:0-10184 GCA_964573125.1 uncultured Thermoanaerobaculia bacterium | reverse complement strand
CGGATGTTGTGTTCGTGCGCCAGAATTTCCGCCGCCTTCAAACTCGTGAGGACGGCGCGTCCGTGCGCGATTCAATTGGCGTGAACTCGATCATCTCGGACGGCGACGAGGTGCGGCTGGACATCACCGACACCGGCACCGGGATCCTGATCAACGCCAACAACGCGGCCTCGACGACCAGCTTCCGAGGCGGGGTGAGCCTCACGACCGGCGCCGGCGCCGCGTTCACCGCGACCAGCGGCGGCACCGTCGAGGTGTGCGACGAGAACCCGTGCAACCCGGGAGCGACCGGGGGGCTGGTCAACACGCTGACGACGACCACCGGTACGGCGCTCAACGTCGCGAACACCACGATCAGCGCCAACAACCTGGAGTTCCGCAGCATCACGGCCGGGACTGCGGCGAGCGGGCCGGCCAACGGCATCGTGCTCAACAACACGGGCGCCTCCGGCGGATTGAAGGTCAAGGGCACCGGCAGCGCCGGGAGCGGCGGCACGATCCAGCGCTGCGGCACCGGCATCAGCCTCACGAGCACACGCAACGTCTCGCTGGACCGGATGCAGCTCAACGACCACTCGGACTTCGCCATTCGCGGCTCCTCCGTGGTCAACTTCGACCTGGCGAACACGACCATCAGCGGCACCAACGGCAACGACGCGGGCGCGAACGAGGGGAGCGTCCGCTTCAGCGAGCTCACCGGCTCGGCGACCGTCACGAACTGCGACATCAGCGGTTCCGTCGAGACCACGATGCGCGTCGAGAACACCAGCGGCTCGCTGAACCGTCTGACCATCACCGGCACCACCTTCGGAGCCAACCACGCCACCACGGGTGACGACGGGCTCTTCGTCCAGTCGAACGGGACCGCAACGGTCAACGTCACGGTGCAGAACAGCTTCTTCACCTCCGCGCGCGGCGACCTGGTCCAGATGGACCTGCCCACCGGCGGCGGTCACTCCCTGGACCTCGTCTTCACGGGCAACGCCCTGTCGAACAACCACCCCAACGTGGTCAGCGGCGGTGGCGGGACCACGTTCTCCGCCGTCGGCGGCACCTTGACCTACGACATCAGCAACAACACCTTCCGGGACGCCAACGGAGCCGGCCTGGCGGTGTCGGGAGGCAACGCCGGGGTCACCACTTCGGGGACCATCGCCGGCAACACGATCGGCGTCGCGGCGACCGCCAATTCCGGCAGCATCAGCGGCAGCGACATCGCCTGGGTCATGTCGGGAGGCGGCACGCACACCACAGCGATCCGCAACAACATGCTCTTCCAGTACAACAACCACGCGATCCTCATCCAGGTCGGCGATCAGATGGGCAACCCGACAAACGCCAATGTGACCGTGACCGGGAACACCGCCAGCAACCCCGGCACGATCAACACGGACTTCAACGGCATCCACCTGAATCACGGTGTCGTCGGGACCGACAACTTCACGTCCTGCGTGGACATCGGTGGTGCCGGGCCCCTGGCGAACGATGTGGACGGAAAGGGGACCATCTCCCCCAACAACACCGATATCCGGCTCCGTCAGAGGCAGGCGACGACCGTTCGTCTGCCGGGCTACGGCGGTGCCAACAACAACGATGCGGCGGTGCAGGCGTACCTGGCGGGACGCAACACTGTCACCACGACCGCGGCCTCGAACACCGTACCGACCGGCGGCGGCTTCATCGGAGGCGCCGCCTGCACGCAACCGTGACCTCGTCTACGGCTTCCTGGGTTAGAAGTCGACGATGAGTGCCTTAGAACTCGGATAAGGGAGGAGGGTGAATGGCAGAACCGTTCCTGTCGGAAATCCGGATCATGAGCTTCGTCTTCGCCCCCAGAGGGTGGGCACTGTGCAACGGTCAGCTACTGCCGATCAACCAAAACCAGGCACTGTTCTCTCTGCTCGGGACGACGTTCGGAGGCGACGGGCGGGTGAACTTCGCCCTCCCGGACCTGCGCGCACGCACGCCGATCCACGTCGGCAGCAGCCACACCCTCGGCGAGCGCGGCGGCGAGCAGGCGCACACGCTGTCGATCTCGGAATTGCCCACCCACACGCACGTACTCAACGCTTCGACCGCCAACGGCGGCGCCAACAGCCCGAACGGCGCATTCCTCGCGTCGTTCAACAACGGCTACGCGGCACCGGCTGCGCTCACGTCGCTGGCCGCGGGCTCGATCACCAACGTCGGGGGCAGCCAGGCGCACCTGAACATGCAGCCCTTCCTGACGCTCAGCTTTTGCATCGCGTTGCAGGGCATCTTCCCCAGCCCGAATTAGAGGAGCCCGCGCTATGGCACAACCGTACGTTGGCGAGATCCGCATGTTCGCCGGCAACTTCGCCCCGGCGGGATGGATGTTCTGCGAGGCGCAGCTACTGCCGATCTCGGAGAACGAGACGCTCTTCAACCTCATCGGCACCACCTACGGCGGCGACGGACAGAGCACCTTCGCGTTGCCGGACCTGCGGGGCCGCATCCCCGTCCATCAGGGCAACGGGTTCATCCTGGCGGAGACCGGAGGCGCCGAGGAGATCACGCTCACGGTCAATCAGATACCCAGTCACTCCCACCCACTCTTGGCCTCCACCAACACCGGTACCAGCTCCAATGCGGGGAACCAGGTCGTCGCGAGGACGGCGGGCGCGATCACCATCTACATCGAGGACCCGCCGACCCTCAACATGAGCCCGCAGGCGGTCGGCTCGGTCGGCGGCAGCCAGCCGCACACCAACTTCCAGCCCTACCTCTGCATCAACTTCATCATCTCGCTGTTCGGGATCTTCCCGAGCCCGACCTGAGCGTCGCTCGTCCGCCCACGACCGCGTTCCCTTGGACCTCGAGGAGGACACCATGGCAGACCCGTTCGTCGCAGAGATCAGGATCTTTCCATTCAACTTCGCGCCCCAAGGCTGGGCTTGGTGCGATGGACAGCTTCTCCCGCTGTCCCAGAACACAGCCCTGTTCTCGCTGCTCGGCACCACCTATGGTGGCAACGGCAAGTCGAACTTCGCCCTGCCGGATCTCCAGGGCAGGGCGCCCATGCATCCCGGCCAGGGCCCGGGGCTCTCGCTTCACGACCTGGGGGAAACCGGCGGATCGGAAACCGTGACGCTCCTCGAATCCGAAATCCCCGCCCACAGCCACGCCCTGCGGGGCAGTCTCGACGACGGTGATCTCGCGATTCCTTCGCCGAACCGCACGCTGGCAAAGTCGCAGCAAGCGAACGCCTACTCGACGACTGCGACACTGGCTGCGATGGCGGCCGAGGCCCTCGCCCCCGCCGGCGGCGACCAGCCGCACAACAACCTGCAGCCCTTCCTGACCTTCTACTTCTGCATCGCGCTCCAGGGGGTCTTCCCGCCGCGGACCTGACCGATCCGCCCTCCCACCGGCCACCCGCCCGGCCGGGGCTTTCCGCCGGGTGGCCGGTAGGTCGCCTCCGAACAGTCGAAGCTGCGCAAGCGAATCTGGATGCAGGTCCTTGAAGGGTGAAGGACCGTGCCGGAACCCCCGAGACGAGCCGCCGTCGGCATCGGTCTCGCGGCCCCGTCCCGAGGCAGCGATGGGGCGGCCTCGCTCGACATTTCGTAAGCTCCGGCAGGCGTTTTCGAGCGGATGCTGGGCGCGACGGGCCGGAGCGCGGGGAGTGTTTCGCGCGCCTCCTCTGTGCTAGTCTCGCCCCGTTCCTCGCGGTGTCGTTGACGTCCGATTCTCTTTCGCCGTCCGTGGGAGGTGCCGCGTGGTGCATCAACCTTCCCTCCTGTCGCAGTCCATGCTCGGCGGTCCGCCGGCCGCGCCGCTCGACCGGCGCCGGTTCCTGACCCTGACCTCGGCCGGGGTCGCCGCGCTCTCGCTCGGTGGCCTCACGCGCTCGGCGTTCGCCGCCGCCGAGCAGGTTGCGGCGCCGCTCTCGGTCGGCTACCTGGTCGACAGCGGCGACCTGCCGAGCTTCGACGCCCTCGTCTGGCGGCCCCACCTCGCCGGCGCCGATCCCGAGCGCGGGGCGCGCGCGACCTGGATCTCGCCCTACTCGTGGCGGGTCGAGCCCGCGCACCGGCTGCCGATCGGCGATCAGGACCTGGCGGGGACGACCATCGAGGTGCGGGTCCACGGCCTCTACCCGGCGGCGCCGGACCGCACCTGGTTCGTCTCCGCCGACCTCGACGTGCTGTTCGCCGCGCCGCCGGAGCTCGAGCCGGTGCTCGGGACCGGCGCGCTTCTCCCGTACTTCGCCTGGAGCCTGGGCGGGCGTGGCGTGCCCAGCCCGTCGCCGCCGGTCCGCTTCGACCTGCCGCTCGGACCCGAGGGCGGGCTCGATCTGCGCCTGCGGGTGACGCCCGGGACCGGACTGGTCGGCGGCGGCGGCCGTAACGGCGGCCCGGCGCCGGCGCCCGAGCCGTGGCGCTTCGCCACCCGCTTTACGGTCGACTGGGCGGCCGGGATGCCGCGCCTCTGCCGCGGCGTCTACCTTCTCGGCCTGGCGCCCGACACCTGGCGGCGGCCGGTGCGCCTGCCCGGCCCCGGCCAGCCCGAGCGGCCGGACCTCTGCTCGATCGTGCTCAGCGTCGAGCGGGCGGTGGGCGAGCGGGGCTGAATCAGATCGCACCGCCGGAATCCGTCTCTCTCTGTAGTCGGGTAGACTGCGAGGAGACGGCGATGGAAAACCACCAGTTCGAGCGTCTGCTCCACGAGATTGTGGAGCTGCGGGAGCACACCGACGGCCTGGCCGAGGGCCAGCAGAAGCTGGCTGAGCGCACCGACCACCGATTCGAGCAGCTGCTCCACGAGATCGTGGAGCTGCGGGAGCACACCGACAAGGGCCTGCGGGAGCTGCGGGAGCACACCGGCGAGGGCCTGCGGGAGCTGCGGGAGCAGACCGGCCAGGATCTCCGCAGCCTGCGCGAGGAGGTCTGCACCTGGATCGACGACACGCGGCGCCACTTCGAGATCCTCGTCGAGGACGTGCGCGGCGACGTGCGGCTCGTCGCCGAGGGTGTGGCCACGGTCAACGAGAGGTTGGACAGGGTGGAGGCCCGCTTGGAGGACAAGATGGACAAGGGGTTCGCGGAGACCCACGCCCTGATCCGGTTCTCCTATCGCGACCTCGACCGCCGGGTCAGCACGCTCGAGGGGTCGACGCCCAATTGACCGGCCGCACCTTCCGCCCGATCCGGCCGGAGGACCACGAGTTCCTCCACCGCCTCTACGCCTCGACCCGCGAGGAGGAGCTGGCTACCGTCGTCGACTGGACGGCCGAGCAGAAGGCGGCGTTCGTGCGCCAGCAGTTCGAGGCCCAGCACCACCACTACCAGAAGTACTACCCGGAGGCCTCGTTCGACCTCGTCCTCGAGGACGGCGAGCCGGTCGGCCGCCTCTACGTCGCGCGCTGGACGCGGGAGATCCGTCTGGTCGATATCGCGCTGGTGCCGGCGGCGCGCGGCCGCGGCCTCGGCACCGCGCTGCTGCGCGACCTCCTCGCCGAGGGGGAGCGCGAGGGCAAGACGGTGTCGATCCACGTCGAGCGCTTCAACCCCGCGCTGCGCCTCTACCGGCGGCTCGGCTTCTGCGCGATCGAGGAGAAGGGACCGTATTTCCTGATGGAGTGGCGGCCGCCGGGCGCGCCCGCCGCGAGCTGAGCGCGCCGGCCCGCGCCGCCGCTCAGGTGAAGACCGCCTCGTAGCGCATGCCGCGGTCGTCGGGGCCGATCGGCACCAGGAAGATCTCGAGCGGCCCCAGCTCGGCGTGGCGGACGGTGTAGATCCGCTGCGGCGCGTGCCGGCGCTCGCCCGGGCTGCGAAAGACGAGCGAGAACGGCGGGCGCTGGGAGTCGGCGATGGTGTCCGAGGAGAGCGGATGGGTCGAGACCAGCTCGAGCGCGAGCGCCTCGCCCGCCGACAGCTCGAGCTCGAACCGCTCGCCGACGTGGGGTTCGAAATCGTCTTTCGCCAGGCGGTCGAGGTCCTTCATCGGGATCTCCCTCGGGCGGATCATCCTATACTGCCGCTATGGCCGCCGAGCCCGCCCAGACCGTGGTCGAGACCTTCGCCTCGAAGCTGCGCTACCCACAGCTCTTCTTCGTGCTGGTGGTGCTGTTCCTGATCAATCTGTTCGTCTGGGACCCCATTCCGTTACTGGACGAGATCATCCTCGGGCTGCTCGCGGTCCTGGCCGGACGGATGCGGGCGCCGCGCGCGGAGCCTAAGAAACCCGAGAAGCCGCCGATGAAGGACGTCACGCCTCCCGGGGGCGGCTGACCGCGCGCTCCTCGCGCCCGAAGGTGTGGCGGAGGGCGCGCTTGGCGTCTTCCATGATCCGGTAGAGGACCGGCACCAGGATCAGGGTGATGAAGGTGGCGAAGAGGACGCCGAACGCGAGCGAGACCGCCATCGGGATCAGGAACTGGGCCTGGAGGCTCCGCTCGAGGAGCAGCGGCGTGAGGCCGGCGAAGGTGGTCAGCGAGGTGAGCAGGATGGCGCGGAAGCGCGCGACCCCCGCGTCGCGGGTGGCGCGGTCGAGCGGCTCGCCGGCGCGGTAGGCGCGGTTGATCCAGTCGACCATCACCAGGCTGTCGTTGACCACCACCCCGGTCAGCGCGACGATGCCGAAACCGGAGAGGATGGTCAGGTCGAGACCCATCAGCAGGTGGCCGGCGAAGGCGCCGATCAGGCCGAACGGGATCGCGCTCATCACGATCAGCGGCTGGAGGTAGGAGCGGAACGGCACCGCGAGCAGCACGTAGATCGCGAGCAGGGCGAACGCGAAGCCGCGCCGGAGCCCGACCAGGGTCTCGCGCTGCTCCTGCTGCTCGCCCTCGAAGGTGTAGCGCACCTCCGGGTAGTCCGCGAGCAGCGCCGGGAGCACGCGCGATTCGAGGTCGGCGAGGATCCGGTTGGCGTTCGCGGTCTCGGTGTCGACGTCGGCGGTGACGTCGAGCACCCGCCGCCGGTTGGCGCGCTGGATCGAGGCCGGCCCGCGGCTCCCCTCGGCGCGCGCGGCGGTTGCGAACGGCACCGCGGTGCCGTCGGGCAGCCGGATGCGCAGGCGCTCGAGCGCGCCCAGGCTGCGCCGCGCCGCCTCCGGGTAGCGCACCATCACCTTGACCTCGTCGCGCCCGCGCTGGATGCGCTGCGCCTCCTCGCCGTAGAACGCCTGGCGCACCTGCCGCCCGAGGTCGGCGAGCGTCAGCCCGGCGGCCTCGGCCTCGGGGGTGATCGCGAGCTCGAGCTCGCGCTTGCCGGCGCGGTAGGAGTCGGCGATCTCGCGCACCCCGGGGTAGGTCGCCAGCTCCTCCTCGATCCGCGCCGCGACCTCGCGCAGGCGCTCCAGTCTTCCATCGGAGGCGGTGCCGCCCGAGAGCTGGACGTCGATGGCGTCGCCGGCGTCGAACAGCGACGCCGTGAAGGTCAGCGCCACCGCGTCCGGGATGGCGCCGGCCGCCGCGCGCCAGCGCTCGGCGATCTCGGGGCTGGTGATCGCGCGCTCCTCGGACGGCACGAGCTCGATGTTGACCTCGCCCAGGTGGCCGCCGGCGAACGCCCGGCCGATCCCGCGCGGGCCCCGGCCCTGGGCGGCGCGGAACGGCTGCTCGCCGATCGCGGCCGAGACGTTCTGGAACACCTCGCCGCCGGCGGCCGCCTCGAGCTCGCGCTCGAGGTCGAACGCGGCCTGCTCGAGGCGCGCCACCGCCGCCGCGGTGACCTCGGACGGCGTGCCCTGGGGCAGCTCGAGGATCGCGACCACGTTGTCGGCCTCGACCGCGGGGAAGAACGTGAAGCGCAGCCAGCCGCCGGCGACGAGCGCGAACGAGACGAGGAGCGCGGCGACCGCGATCGCGACCGTGAGCAGCCGCCGCTCGAGCGCCCACTCGAGGCTCGGCCGGTAGGCGCGCTCGACGAACCGCTCGAGCCGGCGGGCGAAGCCCTCGCGCAGCCGCCGCCAGCCGCCGCGCAGCCGCCCCGGCGGCCGCTCCGCCTCGGGGCGCAGGTGCGAGAGGTGGTTCGGCAGCACGAGGAGCGACTCGACGAGCGAGAACGAGAGCGTCGAGATGACGATGATCGGGATCACCCTCATGATCTTGCCGGTCGTACCCTCGACCGCGAGCAGCGGCGCGAACGCGGCGATCGTGGTCAGCACCGCGAAGACCACCGGCACCGAGACCCGCTCGGCGCCGTCGACCGCCGCCGCCACGCCGCGCTCGCCGGCCTCGACGCGGGCGTGGATGTTCTCGCCGACCACGATCGCGTCGTCGACGACGATGCCGAGGACGACGATGAAAGCGAACAGCGAGATCAGGTTGATCGAGACGTCGAACCAGGGCATGAGCGCGAGCGCGCCGAGGAACGAGACCGGGATGCCGAGCGCGACCCAGCCGGCGAGCTTGAGGCGCAGAAACAGCGCCAGCACCAAAAAGACGAGCACGAACCCGGCGCGGCCGTTGCGGATCAGCAGCTCGAGCCGGCTGCGCAGCACCCGGCTGTCGTCCTGCCACGGGGTGAGCGTGATCCCCTCGGGCAGGCCGGGCTGCGCGCGCGCGACGTAGGCGCGGACCTGGGCGGCGACCTCGAGCGCGCTCTGGTCGCCGACCCGGAACACCTGCACCTCGACCGCCGGCCGGCCGTTGAAGCGCGCCGCCTGGTCGGTGTCGGCGAACCCGTCGTCGACGCGCGCGACGTCGCCGATCAGGAGCCGCGTGCCGTCGGGCAGCGCGAGCAGCGGCAGGCGCTCGAACTCGCGCCCGCGGTAGGCCTGCCCCTCGGTGCGCAGCAGGATCTCGCCGCCCGCGGTCTCGATCTCGCCGCCGGGAAGGTCGAGCGAGGCGGCGCGCACCGCGCGCGCCACCTGGTCGAAGCTCAGCCCCCAGCGCTCGAGCGCGTGCTCGGAGACCTCGATCGACACCTCGTAGGGGCGCGCCGACGCCAGCTCGACTTGGGTGATGCCGGGGATCGCGGTCAGGTCGTCGCGCACGCGCTCGGCGATCTCCTTGAGCGTGCGCTCGTCGGCGGCGCCGTGGACCGCGACGTTGATCACCTGCCGGCGCAGGAGCAGCTCCTGGATGATCGGCTCCTCGGCCTCCGCGGGGAAGGTGTCGATGGCGTCGATCCGCGCCTTGACGTCGTTGAGGAGCTTCTGGACGTCGAACCCGGGCTCGACCTCGACCACGACCGAGCCGGCGTTCTCGGCCGCGGTCGAGTCGATCTCCACGATCCCCTCGAGGTCCTGGATCGCCTCCTCGACGCGCAGCACGATCCCCTCCTCGACTTCCGCGGGGGCGGCGCCGGGGTAGGGGACCGCGATCGAGATCATCTCGGAGGAGAACTCGGGGAAGACCTCGCGCTTGAGGCCGGCGACGGTCAGCAGGCCGGCGGCCACGATCACCGCCATCAGCAGGTTGGCGGCGACCCCGTTGTCCGCGAACCAGGCGATCAGGCGCCTCACGTCGGGTCCTCCAGGGCGACCTCGGCCGGCTCGCCGGCGGGTGGTCCGTCGTCCGCCACCGTGCGCACCTTCATGCCGTCGACCACGGTCGCGAGCGGCGACACGCACACCCGCTCGCCCGCCGCCAGGCCGCCGGAGAGCACCGCCCGCTCGTCCTCGGCGCGCAGCACGGTGACGTCGCGCAGGCGCAGCCGGTCGTCGGCGTCGACGATCAGCACCTGGTCCCCGTCGCGCAGGGCGGCGCGCGGGATGACGAACACCCCTGCCGCCGTCCCGCCGGCGATCTCGGCCTCGACGAACAGTCCCATCGGCAGCGGCGCGCCGGCGCCGCCGTCGCGCCCGCGCTGATCGAGACCGAACGGGTCCTCGACCCGGGCGAAGAGATCGAGCATCCGGGTCCTGGGGTCGATCGCGCCGGCGGTGCGCACGATCCGCGCCGGCCAGGCGTGGACCTCGCCGCCGATCGCGCCGGTGAGCTCGACCGGCGGGCCGGCGGCGTCGCCCGCGGCGGCGCCGGCGGCCGGGGAGCCGAGGTCGACCTCGAGGAAGCCCAGCTCGTGCTGGGGCACCGGCAGCCGGACCTCGGCGGAGTCGGTGGCGTAGACCGCGGCGAGCGGCGTGCCGGGGGCGACGTGCTGGCCGAGGTCGGCCTGCTTGGCGCGCACCCGGCCGGCGTAGGGAGCCTCGACCCGGGTGCGCGCGAGGCTCAGCTCGGCGCGGGCGAGCGCCGCCCGCGCCGCCTCGACCGC
>CAZNIX010000149.1:0-10215 GCA_964573125.1 uncultured Thermoanaerobaculia bacterium | reverse complement strand
CCGCCGCGCTCGCCCTCGCCGTCTCGGCGGGCGCAGCGGCGGAGCCCGCCGTCCCCCCGCCCGCCGGCGCCGAGGAGCTGGCCGCCCGCCGGGCGCGGGTGGCCGAGGCGATCGGCCCCGACGCCCTGCTCCTGCTCCTGCCCGCCGAGCCCGCGCACCGCAACGGCGACGTCGACTGGCCGTTCCGCCAGGACGACAACCTCTACTACCTGACCGGGATCACCCAGGAGGGCACGGCGCTGGCGCTCGCCCCCGGCGAGCCGGAGCACCGCGAGGTGCTGTTCGCGCGCGACCGCGATCCGCTCCACGAGGTGTGGGACGGGCGCCTGCTCGACCGCGACGAGCTGACCGCGGCGAGCGGCATCGCGGAGATCGCTTCGAGCGACCGCTGGAGCCGGTTCCTCGAGGCGGCGTTCGCCGGCTGGGCGTGGGGCGCGGGCGACCTCTACCGCTACTACCGCCCGCCCGGGCTGCCGCACCTGCTCGCCGCCCGCCACGCCGGCCGCGCCGAGCTGTGGCTCGACCTCGGCGAGCGCGAGGCGCGCGGCCTGCCCGGCGACCCGCCCACCCCCGAGCTGCGGCTCGCCGAGGAGGTGCGCGCGCGCTGGCCCGAGGTGGCGATCCGCGACGCCGCGCCGCTGCTCGAGCGGATGCGCGCGGTCAAGAGCCCGGCCGAGCTGGCGCTCCTCCGCCGCGCGGTCGAGATCACCGAGGAGGCGATCCACGCCGGCATGCGCCGCACGCTCACCGCGGAGCACGAGTACCAGGTCCAGGCGACGATCGAGTTCACGTTCCGGGACCTCGGCGCCTGCTGCTGGGGCTACCCCTCGATCGTCGCCTCGGGCGCCAACGCGACCACGCTCCACTACCCCTCCGCCGACGCCCCGATCGACCGCGCCGGCCTGATGCTCTTCGACGTCGGCGCCGACGTCCGCGGCTACACCGCCGACGTCACGCGCACCTTCCCCGCCGACGGCACCTTCAGCCCCGAGCAGCGCGCGATCTACGAGGCGGTGCTCACCGCCTGGACCGAGACCCTGCCGCGCTTCCGCGCCGGCGTCCTCCCCGCCGACGCCCACACGCACGCCCTCGGCGTGATCGCCAGGGAACTGGAGGAGCTCGGGCTGGTGGCGGCGGCCGAGCCCGAGCAGGCCGAGCTGTACTTCCTGCACGGCCTCGGCCACCCGATCGGCCTTGCGGTCCACGACGTCTTCGACCGCGCCCGCCCGTGGGCGCCGGGGATGGTCGCGACCATCGAGCCCGGCATCTACGTCCGCCGCGCCGACGTCGAGGCGAGCCTGGTCTTCCAGGGCCTGACCGCGGAGCAGCAGGCCGGCATCCGCGCCGCCCTCGACCGCTACGACGGCATCGGCGTCCGCATCGAGGACGACGTCCTGATCACCGACGGCGACCCGGTCGTGCTCTCCGACGGGCTGGCGCGGACGGTCGCGGAGATCGAGGCGTTCCTGGCGGCGCAGACCCAGGGGAACTGAAGACCGCACCGGCTCAAGGGCAGGTGTCGAAGGCGCCGGTGTCCAGGATCGGCTGAAAGGCCTGGCCCAAAGGATTCGTGCGCGTCCAGGTCTCGCTGGTCACCAAGTCGGTGACGTGGAGGGAGACCTCGACGTTGGTCAAACCGGCCGCGAACACCCAGAAGCGGTCGAACGGCGGTCCACAGGCGTCGAGGACCTTGACGATCAGCTCGAGGTTGTCGGCATTGAAGAACCAGAATGTCCCGGTGTCGGAGGTCAGTGGGGCGGCCTGCGCCACGCCGGTGGAGCCGGAAGAGGTCGTCCAGGTCGCCTCGACCGCGAACCGGCCGCCACCGAGACAGAGGCGCGTCGGTCCTTCGACGCAGGGACCCGAGCTTCCCGATCCGGCCCCGCTCCGGTGCGAAGGTGGGGCCGAGCGCACCGCGCCGATCGCCCCCGTGGGCTCCGGCACACCGCACGTGGCGAACGCCGAGGTGTCGAGCACGGGAGCGAAGGCCGGGCCCTGGTCGGTCGAGTGTCTGTAGGTGACGCCGCTCCAGGAGTCGAGCACCTCCAGCTCGGTGGCGACGTTGGTCAGCCCGGCCGCGAACACCCAGAAGCGGTTGAACGGCGGCGCGCAGGCGTCGAGGACCTTGACCAGCGCCTCGACGTTCTCCTCGCGGAAGAACCAGAAGTAGCCGGAGTCCTCGGTCAGCGGCACGCCGGTCGCGGCTCCGCTGCTACCGCCGGCGCCGTCGGCCCAGCGCATCGCGACCTGGAAGCGATCGCCGCCGAGACAGATCCTGCCGTCCTCCGCCGAGCAGGGCACGCCGGCGAACGGCCCGAGCTCGAAGTCGATCCCCGCGGTGGTCTCGCCCCGGCGCACCTCGATCGGGTCGCCCTCAGCGACGTCACAGACGCCGCCGGGGCACGGCCGGTCGTCGTACAGCTCGTCGGCGAGCTGCAGGAGGTTGTTGGTCGTCGCGCGGTAGCTCCCGGGCGGAAGCTGCGAGATCGAGTAACCGTTGACGCCTGCCTGGTCGGACGCCACGAACTCGCCGTCCTCCGTCCACAAGCTGACGAAGACGAACCCCAGACGTTCCCCCTCCTCGGACCGGATTTCCCCGGCGACCTCGCCGCCGACGTCCAGGGTGAAATCGATCCCTTCGGTCCTGCCACCGGCCGTCACCGCCACCGGCGTCCCCAGCCGCTCGGGCTCGCAGAAGTCCAACATGCACGGCACGTCGTCGTAGACCTCGTTGACGACTCCGAAGAAGGCCCGGGTGGTCACAAAGTACGAGCCGGTCGCCAGGCCGTCGAATTCGTAGTGCCCGTCCTGGTCGGCGCTCTCGACGAACGCACGACGGCCGTTGGGCAGGTGGAGCCCGAGGAGTCCCGAGAACGGCGCGCCCGAATCGGCCAGGGTCATCCTCCCGGCGAGAATGCCGCCCTCGGCGAGGTCGAAATCGACGTCCTCGATGTGACCGTTGAGCTGGCTGATCAGCGTCGCCCCCGGACCGAGGTCGCAGACGCCGCCGACGCAGGGGAGGCCCGGATAGAGCTGGTCGACGTAGTTGCGGGAGCGGACGACGGCGACCAGCTTGAACAGACCCGGCGGCACGTCGATCGTATAGGTGCCCTCGCCGGGCCTACCGAAGGCGGCCAGTTGGCCATTGGGCCGGAAAGCGATCACCTGGAAGTCGTCGAGCGAAGATCCGGTACTCGCGTCTCGGACCCGCCCGGAAGCCTGTCCGTAGCGGTCGAGTACGACGGCGGCGACCGTGGCCTGGCCCGTGGAGACCGGGATGCCGGTGCCCTCGGTCGGATCGCAATCCGGCGAGGTCCGGCCCTCTGGGCAGTGCAGACCGTCGTAGATCTCGGCGACGTGGGGGCTCGAGCCGGTGTCGGCGACCAGGTAGTAGGTGCCGGCGCCGAGGCCGCGGAACTCGAACTGCCCCGCAAGGCCGGAGCCGCCGTGGAAAAGGACGCCGATGGACGACCAGAGGTCCACGAAGGCCTGGAGTGGCTCGCCTGTGACCGCCTCCCGCACCGTGCCGGCGATCACGCCGCCGGGCTCGAGGGCGAAGTCGGCGCGGAACTCTTCACCCGGTTCGAGCTCGATCGGAGTCGCGAGCTCTTGGGGACACCCGAGGCCCTCGGAGCCACCGCAGGGCACGTCGTCGAAGATCTCGTCGACGTACTCGTCGAAGTTCCTCGTGTGCAGCAGGTAGGTGCCGGGCGAAAGGAACTCGAGCCGGTAGTTCCCCTGGTCGTCGGTACGCGCCTGCCCGTCGAAACCGCTCTGGCCCGGAAATCGGCGCCGCAGAGTGATGTCCCGCAGCGGCAGCCCGGTGAACGCGTCCGTGATTCTCCCCTCGATCGTCGCCGGCCGCACGAGCGCAAAGTCGATGCCGGTGACGAGCTCGGAGCCGCCGACCACAATCGGATCGGCGGGCGGATGGAAGCCGCAGTCATCGGGTTCACAATCGTGCAACAGGTAGGTCTGGCCGAGAAAGCCGTCGCCAGCCTCGATGTAGGCGTAGTAGGTGCCGGCGAGCCCGTCGAGCCGATAGCGCCCTTCCGAGTCGGTGATACCAGACCCAGTTTGGCCGAGCTCGTCCAAGATCAATACGACCCGCCCGGCCAAGGGGAGTTCCGTGGCCGCAGCACGCACGGTGCCTGCGATCCCTCCGGCGGCGGCCACTCTGGGCAGGGCGATCAGCGACGAGAGCGAGACGATCCACACCAGTGGAAACGAGGTGGGCTTACACACGGCGACGTCCGGGGTCGGCAGCTCCATGTCGGCGAGCTCGAAACGATCCGGGATGCGACCTGACTTTACTACGATGCTGGGACAGGTGGTCTCGAGGTGTTCGCCCCCGACAGCCTACAGCACCGCCCACGAATACACCGCCACCCTTGCGGAGGTGGGGCCGCAGCAGGGTGGCGAGGAAGCTCGCATCGAGGATCGAGAGCCACCGCTTGGCCGTGGTGTGGGTGATGCCGCAGTCGTTGGCGAGCGAGGTCAAGTTGAGGAGCTGGCTGGTGCGCCCGGCGCACAGCCGGACAAAGCGGGCGTCGTGCAGATTGAATCTCCGATGTTCAATCTACGAGGACCGGCGGGCGCGTGCAAGCGCCCGAGCCCGCGGACGCCGACGGTTCACGGGCAGTCGTCGAACCGGGCGAGGTCGCGGATGGGCGTGAACGGCTGTCCCGGCGGGTTGACGTACCGCGCCTGCTCGCCGCTCACCGTGTCGGTGATCGTGAGCTCCACGAAGCTGTCGGTCAAGCCGGCGGCGAAGAACCAGAAGCCGGGCCGAGCCGTCGCGCAGGCATCGAGCGCCTTGATCGCGACCTCGGGGCTGCCCGGCCGGTGGAACCAGAGGTAGCCGCTGCGGTCGCCGAGCGCCACCGCGCCCGCGGCGCCGCCGCCGCCCGTGCCGTCGTCCCACTCGGCCGCGACCGCGAACCGGCCACTGAGCAGGCAGAGCGTCGAGGGGCCGGGCACGCAGGAGCCGGCTGCGCTCGCCGGCGCCGCCGCGTTGATTGTGGCCGCGCCGGTGGGAGCGGCCGCACCGAGGACGCCGGCGGAGAATCCGGCACCGAGGCCGCCGGCGGCGCGTTCGCCGTCCGTGGGTTCGCCGGTGGCGACGCCCGCGGCACCGGCCTCGGAAGCCGCCGGAGCCGCGGCCGACCCGCCCTCCGCCACCCCGCCGCAGGTCGCGAACGCCGCGGCGTCGAGCGTCGGCCCGGAGTCGAGGTTGACGTATTTGCGCGCCTCGCCGGTGACCGTGTCGACCACCCCGGCCTCGAGGCCGAGGCTGGAGAGGCTCGCGGCGAGCACCCAGAAGCGGTCGAAGGCGGCGCAGGCGTCGACCACCCGCACCACTGCCTCGAGGTTGTCGTCGGCAAAGAACGTGAAGGCGCCGGCGGAGTCGGAGATCGGGCGCGCCCGCGCCATGCCGGCTTCGTCGACCGTGAACCGCCGCACCCCGACTCCGAACCGCCCGCCGGCGAGGCACAGCCGGGTCGGGCTCGGCCGGCACGGCACGCCGGGGCGGAAGCCGGAGGCGAGCGCGAAGTCGACGACCGCCGGCGGCGCGCCGATCGCGACGCGCACCGGAGCGCCCTCGGTCGGGACGCATCCCAGGCCGGTGCCGTGGAGGCACTGGTTGCGGTCGTACACCTCGTCGACCAGCCTGAACGAGCCCGCCGCAGTCACCACGTAGTAGTCGCCGTCGATCAACCCCGGCAGCCGGTAGAAACCGTCCCCATCGACGGCGCCAGCGCGCACGAAGCGGCCGCCGGCGTCGGCGGCGAAGACCCGCGCGAATGCCGGCTGGCCGTCGGACTCGCGGGTCACCCGCCCCTCGATCACGGCGCCGCGGCGAACCGCGAGATCGACGCCGCCGGTGGTCGCACCGGAGACGACCGGCACCGGCGTGCCCTGGGCGCGGGGATCGCACTCGCCGTTGAAGCAGCGGACGCCGTCGTACAGCTCGTCGATGAACTCGCGACGGCCGCCTCCGCCCTGGGTCATCACCCGGTACTCGCCGCGCGGCAGGCGCGTACCGCGGTAGTGGCCGGCGGCGTCGGTACCCGCGACGGTGAACCTGCCTCGGTGGTCGACGATGAAGACCGAGATCCCCGAGATCGGCTCGCCGGTCTCCTCGTCGGTCACCGTGCCCGCGATCTCACCCAGCGGCTCGAGGGTGAACGCGATCCCCACCGTCTCCTCCCCCAGCGCGACCGGCACCGGCGTGGCGAGGGCGAGATCGCAGAAAACTTCTCTGAGCCCACACGCCTCCCCGTCGAAGGCCTCGTCGGCGAATCCGTGCGTCCAGGCACCGGAGGTGTGGAGCAGGTAGGAGCCCGTGGGCAGGCCGTCTATGTGGAAGCGCCCGTCGGCACCGGTCGAGAAAGTGTAGAGGGCGACCCGGTCCTGGCTGGAGAGGTGAATCACCACATGGTCGAGCGGTGCGCCGGTGGCCTCCGCGGTCACCGAACCGGAGATCGAGCCGCCGTGGTCGAGCCCGAAGTCGATGCCCTCGGCGACCTGGCCGATCGCCACCGCCACCGGGGTCCCCGCCGCGGAGTAGCAGGCGTTGCGGACGCACGCCACGTCGTCGAAGAGCTCGTCGACCCAGCCACCGGCGTTGCGGGTCGTGACGCGGTACTCGCTCGCGAACAGGCCGCCGATCCGATAGCGCCCGTCGGCGCCGGAGCGGGCGCTGAACGACAGGAGGTCATCGCTCCGCCAGACAGTGACGTCGATCTCGGGCAGGGCGGCGCCGCTCGCGGCGTCGGTGACCCGGCCGGCGAGCGTCCCCAGCTTCTCGAGGGCGAAGTCGATCGTCACCTCCCGGCGCAGCGCCAGCCCCACCTGGGTGCCGAGACGCGGGTCGCAGGCGCCGACCAGGTTCAGCCGGCCGTCGCAGTGGATGCCGTCGTGGACCTCGTCGGCCAGCCCGGCGCCGTTGACCGTGCTCACCCTGTAGCCGCCGGCAGGCAGGCCGCGCACGCGGTAGCGGCCGTCGGCGCCGGTGGTCTCGTCGTCGAACACCTGGCCGCGCGGGCTCGAAACGACGACCTGCACCGCCGCCAGCGGCTCGCCGGTCGCCGCCGAGGTCACCCGGCCCGCGATCGCGCCGCCGAGGTCGAGCGCGAAGTCGAGCGCGACGGTCCGCCGGGCGGCGACCTCGATCACCGGCGGGTCGCCGCCGCAGTTGTACCCGAACCGCTCGTTGAATCTGAGCCCGTCGTAGCAGGGGGTGCCGTCCGGCAGCTCGCCGACGTAGCCGGCGGAGGTCGCCGCGTAGACGTGGTAGTCGCCGGGCGCGACGCGGCCGATGCGGTAGCGCCCCGCCGCCGAGGTCACGGCCGAGGCGAACACGACCTCAGGGTCGAACAACGGGACCAGCCGCACCTCGACGCCGGCAACCGGCCGGCCGGTGAAGGCGTCGCGCACCCGCCCGGCGACGGCGCCGGGCGCCTGGGCGAGCACCGAGGACGGGAGGACGAGGGCGACCGCGGCGGCGAGCGCGAGGAGCAGCCGCGAGAGCCGCGGACGACGGGCCGCTGGCGGTTGGAGACGGTTCATCGCGACCTCCCGCGCTCCCCGCCTTCCGAGACATCCGTCCGGCAAGACTCGGCGCTCGGGACACGCCGAGGACGGATGAGGCTGTTGACGTGGACGCTACCACAAGGCCCTGCCGGCGCCCGGCGCGACCACGGCGCCACCGCCGGGCGCCGCGCCGGTCACCAGCCGGCCATCGGGGAGCTCACTCCGGCGGCTCGGCGGCCCGGGCCCGGACCGCATCCGGGGCGAGGCGCGCCGCCTTGCCCGCGATCGCCGCCAGCTCGGCCGCCCGCTCGTCGCCCGCCAGCTCGGGCTGGAGGCGCTGGAGGCCGCGGAAGACCGCGTCGAGCGAGCCCTCGCGCGCCCAGTAGGAGCCGCGCAGCAGCTCGGCCAGCTCGGCGGCGAGGCCGGCGAGGCGGAGCGCGGGGCTCGCCTGCTCCCAGTCCGAGGCCAGCTCGCCGAGGGTGAGAGCGCGCTCGGTCTCGACGAACGCCTCGGCGTCGTCGGGCCGCCAGCGCAGGCGCAAGGTCGCGACCGGGGCGTCGCGGTAGGCGCGCTCGCCGGCGCGGCCGGTCGCCTGCTCCTTGAGCTTGATCTCGTAGAGCGCGGTCACGGTGTGGCCGGCGCCGATCTCGCCGGCGTCGGCGGTGTCGTCGCGGAAGCGCTCGTCGGCGAGGTCGCGGTTCTCGTAGCCGAGGAGGCGATAGCGCTCGACCACCTCGGGGTTGAACTCGACCTGCGCGCGCGCCTCCTCGGCCACGGTCTGGAGCGTGCCGGACAGCTCCTCGACCAGCACCCGCCGCGCCTCCTCGAGCGTGTCGAGGTAGGCGTAGCGGCCGTCGCCGTCGTCGGCCAGCCGCTCCATCAGCACGTCGTTGTAGTTGCCCATGCCGAAGCCGAGGGTGGTCAGCTCGACGCCGCGCGCGGCCTCGGCGCGCACCCGGGCGAGGATCGAGTCCGGGCCGGTGGCGCCGACGTTGGCGACGCCGTCGGAGGCGAGGATCACGCGGTTGATCGCGCCCGGCCGGAGCGCAGCCGAGGCGACGTCGTAGCCGAGCGCGAGGCCCTCCTCGGCGTTGGTCGCGCCCTCGGGATAGAGGCCGTTGACCGCCGCGCGCAGCGCCTCCTTGTCGGCGGTCGGGGCGAGCACCACCCGCCCGCGGCTGCCGTAGACGACCAGCGCCACGCGGTCGTCGGGGCGCAGCTCGCCGAGCAGGAGGCCGAGCGAGGCCTTGACCAGCCCGAGGCGGTTCTCCCGCGCCATCGAGCCCGAGACGTCGATGACGAAGGTCAGCGCCGCCGGCTTGCGGTCGAGCGGATCGACCTCGCGCGCCTGGAGCGTGAAGCGCAGGAGCCGATAGCGCTCGCCGCCGCCGAACGGCGTCGGCGCGCCCTCGGCGTGGAGCGCGAAATCGCCCTCCTCCGGCGCCGGGTCGCCGTAGTCGAGCGCGTTGACGATCTCCTCGACGCGCACCGCCTCGGCCGGCGGCAGGTGGCCGCCCTCGAGGTAGCGGCGGACCACGCCCCAGGAGCCGGTGTCGACGTCGAGCGCGAAGGTCGAGAGGCGGTCCTCCTCCGGGTCGAGGAACGGGTTGACGCCGTAGTGGCGGAAGAAGACGTCGCCGTAGGGGGCGTCGTTGGGCTCGTCGGTGCCGCCGGTCGAGGGCTCGGCGTAGTAGCCGCTCCCCTCGCCGCCGGCCTGGCTGCCATGCTCGGCAGGCTCTACTCGGGCCGCTCCTCCGCGGAAAGAAACCGACCGGCCGCCCTCGGGCTTGGGCTGAGCCTCGGTGCCGAGGGCGCCGACCGCGGGCTCGTCCTTGGCGATGAACAGGGGCCCCTCGGGCTCGGGCTCGGCGGGGGCGGGCTCCGGGAGGGTCTCGGGCACCGGCACCGGCGCCGGCGCCCGGCGCGCGGTGGGCACGCCGGATGCGGCGGTGTCCCGCGCCATCACCTTGCGCTGCTCCTCCTCCTGGACACGCCGGCGCAGCGCCTCGGCCTTGGGCTTCGCGATCTCCGCGGGCGGCGGCGGCGGGGCGGACTCCGCCTCGGGGGTGGCCGGGGCCGACACCGCCGCGGCGCTGTAGCTCGTGCTCCGCTGGACCCTCGGCGCCTCGCCGGCGACGTCGATCGCCTCCTCGAACGCGCCCGCCGGCTCCGCGCTCTCGGCCCGCAGCTCGACCCGCGTCTCGTTGCCCGCGCGGGCGAGATCGACGCGCGCGGCGGGCGGATCGGTGAAGCCCTCGACCTTGCCGGTCACGGTGTACTCGGCGGCCTCGAGGCCGAGGAAGACGGCGCGGCCCTGGGCGTCGGTCGGCACCTGGCGCGGCTCGCCCGGCCCCTCGACCCGGACCACGGCCCCAGGCACGGGCCGGGTGGCCGGGTCGCGGACGGTGACCTCGAGCTCGGCACCTTCGACCGCGGACGCGGGAGACCGCGCGGCGCGCGAGGCCGCGACCTCGTCGTGGAGCCGCCGACCGGCCGGAGGCTGCCCGGCGCCGGCGAGACCGGCTGCCGCGTCGGCGTCGCCGGCCTCGGACTCGCCACCGGTCAGGTAACCGAGCTGCTCCAACTCGCCCGCGGCCTCGGGCACGGGCACCCGCCTCTGGAGCGCCGGCGGCGCCTCGTCGGCCTCCCCCTCCCGCGCGCGCTCGTCCGCGGACCGCG
>CAZNIX010000148.1:0-10221 GCA_964573125.1 uncultured Thermoanaerobaculia bacterium | reverse complement strand
GCGCTCGCCGCCGAGCCGGCCGCCGGGCCGCCGCCGGCGCCTCGCCATGGCACCCGATCCGCGCCGCCGCGCGTGCCGGGCTGGAACCCACTGTCGTTTCCTCCCGTAGTGTGGACCAGTCGTGTGCGCCGCGCAGCGATCCCCGCATCCCCGGCCGGCGCGGCGGCCCGCCGACAAACCGAGAGGAGGAGAAGATGACCGCTCGATCCGCCCGCATCGCGCGCCGTCCGGCGTCGCCCGCGGCCGCCCTGACCCTGGCGCTGGCGGCGCTGATCGGCCTCGGCTGCACCGTCGACATCGACGCCGGGCCGGTCGCCACCGAGACCCGCACGCTCGAACAGGCCTTCCCGCTCGCCGCCGGCGACAGCCTGCGCCTGGCCAACCTGGCGGGACGGATGGCGATCGAGCCCGGCCCGGACGGCGAGGTGCGGGTCGAGGCGACGATCCACGCCGCCGGCCGCGACGGCGAGGAGACCCGGCGGCTGCTCGAGGGGATGGCATGGGTCCGCGACGAGGACGGCTGGGCGCTCTCCTACCCGGTCGCCGACCACTCCCGGTTCCACTACCCGCGCGAGGGCGTCTTCCGCTGGGGCAGCCACTCCACCACGCGCTACCTCGGCCGGCGGGTGACCGTCACCGCGCGCAAGACCGCTTCGACCCCCACCCTCTATGCCGATCTCAAGGTGTTCCTGCCGGGCGCGGGCAAGGTCAAGCTGCGCAACGTCGTCGGCGCGGTCGACGGCGGCGAACTGGCCGGCGACCTGACCGTCGATACCGGCTCGGGCGACGTGCGCATCGCGGCCTTCCGCGGCGCGCTCGCGATCGACACCGGCTCGGGCGACGTGCAGGTGGACGCGGTCGACGGCCGCGCGGACGTCGACACCGGCTCGGGCGACGTCGTGATCGGCGCGGTCGCCGGCGACGAGGTGACGGTGGACACCGGCTCGGGCGACGTACGCGTGGGCGAGGGCCGCCTGCGCTCGCTTTCGGCCGACACCGGCTCGGGCGACATCGCCGCCCACCGCGTCGACGCCGAGACCATGGACTTCGACACCGGCTCCGGGGACATCCGCGTCGAGAGCCCGCTCAACTGGGCGCGCTCGCTCAAGGCCGACACCGGCTCGGGCGACGTCGAGATCTACGCCGATCCCGAGGCGACGTTCCGGCTCACCGCCGACCAGGGGAGCGGCGACCTCGACGTCCGCTACGCCGACGTGCGCTGGATCAAGAGCGGCCGCCGGATCGTCGGCGCCGAGCGCGGCGACATGCACACCCGGATCGAGGTCGACACCGGCAGCGGCGACTGCGTGCTCGCGCCGCGGTGAGGCGCGGCCGGCGCGGCCGATCACTCCGCGGCGATCCGTCGTCGGCGCAGCGGCGAGCCGCCGGGTCTACCCGGCGCGCGGCTGGCCCTTCACCTGCAACTTCCGCTCGGTGATCAAGATCGCCGGCCGCGCGATGCGCGCCCTCGGGCGGCCGGGACGAGGGCGGTAGGATGGCCGTCGTGCCTCCCCGCTGCTGGCTGCCGCTCGTGGCATGTGCGCTGGCCTTCGGCGGCTGCTCGCCCGGTGGGCCGGCGGAGGAGAGCGTTGCCGTTCGGGAGAGCGGGGTGGTCGTCGAGGAGGTGCCGCCGGCGTTCGCCGCGGCCCGGGCCGGTGTGCGGGCGGGCGACCAGCTCGTCGCCTGGGAGCGCACCGCCCCCGACGGCGCCGTCGTCGCGGGGCGCCTCGCCGACCCGTTCGACCTGCGGGAGGTCGAGATCGAGCAGGCGGACCGTGGCCCGGTGCGGCTGAGCCTGCGCCGCGCGGGCGGCGAGCTCGCCGTCGATCTCGCGCCCGGTCCGTGGGGAATCACCGGCCGGCCCGCCCTGATGCCCGCCGACGCCCAGCGCTACCGGTTCGTGGTCACGGAGGAGCCCCCGGTCGTCGCCGCGCGGTGGGGCCGGCTCGCCGACGCTCTCGCCGCGCGGGGCGAGAGCCGGGCCGGCGCCTGGTTGTGGGTGAAGGCGGGCCAGCATCTGGCGGCCTCGCCGGCCTGGCGGGAGGCATCCCCGGTCTTCGATCGCGCGCGGGAGCTGGCACGGGCCGCCGGCGGCCCCCTGGTCGAGGCCGCCGTCCTCGAGCTCCACGCCGAGGCGCTGGGCGGCCGGCTGCCGCCGGACGGGGAGGCCCGGCTGTGGGAGGAGGCGCTCGCCCTGCGCCGGGCCGCGGGCGGCGACGGCCTCGCCGTGGCCTACGATCTCCTCCGGCTGGGCCGGGTCCGGGCCACCCGGGCCGGAGATCGCGCCGGAGGATTGGAGCTGATCGAGGAGTCGCTGGCCCTCCGGCGGCGGGTGGCCCCAGGCAGCCTCGCCGTGGCGGCGGCCTCGAGCGGGCTCGGGATCCTCGCGTCGATGGCCGGCGACTACGCGATCGCCGACCGGCGGTTCGAGGAGGCCCTCGAGATCATCGAGCGGGTCGCGCCCGGGAGCCCGGTCCACGCCAACGTGCTCAACAACCTCGGGCTGGGTGCCCGGCGTCAGGGACGGCTCGCCGAGGCCCAGGGCTACCTCGAGCAGGCGCTCTCGATCCACGAGGCGCTCGACCCGGGCAGCGACGACGTCGCCGGGACGGTGAACAACCTCGGAGTGATCGCCCGGCGGCGCGGGCGGCTCGCCGAGGCCGAGTCCTACTGGTTGCGGGCGCTCTCGCTGCGCCGGGCGCGGGAGCCCGAGGGGCTCGGCACGCTCACCGTGCTCGGCAACCTGGCCAACCTCGCCTTCCAGCGCGGCGACCTCGAGCGGGCGCTGGCCCTCGAGCGCGAGAACCTCGCCTTGCGGCGCCGGGTCGAGCCGCGCGGCGAGAGGATGGTCGTCACGCTGTCGGTTCTCGCCGACATCCTGATCGCCCGCGGCCGGCTGGACGAGGCCGAACCCCTCCTGCGGGAAGCCCTGGCGATGGCCGACGAGGAGACTCCCCGCGCTCCCTACCCGGCGAATCTGCGCCGGGCGCTCGGCGACCTCGCCCGCCGGCGCGGCGACCGGCGGGCGGCGCGGGAGCTGCTCGTCGAAGCGCGGGAGCGCATCGCCCGGATCGCCCCGGGGAGCCTCGACGAGGCCGCGTGTCTCTCCGACTCGGCCGCCCTGGAGAGCGACGAAGGCAACCTCAGCGGCGCCCGCGACCTCCTACTCCAGGCGCGGGAGATCTACCGCCGGTGGGCGGTCGGCAGCATGCTCGAGGCGGAGACGCTCGACGCCCTGGCGGAGATCGCCCGCCGCCAAGGCCGTGCCGCCGAAGCGATCGACCTCTACCGCCAGGCCCTCGCCGCTCTCGACTCGCAGCTCACCCTCCTCGGAGGCGACGATCCGGCGCGCGCGCGCTTCGGTCGGCGGATGGCTCCGATCTATCGGGACGCCACCCTCCTGCTGGTCGCTCAGGGCGAAGACGCCGAGGCGTTCGAGGTCTTGGAGCGCTACCGGGCGCGCGGGCTCCTCGAGCTGCTCGCCGACCGCGATCTGCTGGTCCAGGCGGACCTGCCGGCCGAGCTGACGGCCGCCCGGGACGAGATCCGCGCCGAGCAGGAACAGGCCCGCGACGCGTTCGAACGAGCGGATCAGGCGAACGACTCCTCGCGGCTGCTCGAGGCGTCGGCCCGGCTGGGTGCGATCGAGCAACGCCGCCGCGAGCTCGGCGAGGCGATCCGGCGAGCGAATCCCCGCCTGGCCGACCTCCGTGACCCGCGGCCGCTGACGGCGGAGGAGGCCGCGGGCTCGCTCGAGCCGGGCACCGTCCTGCTCTCGTACGTGGTCGGCGAGGACGCCTCGGCGGTCATCGCCCTGCGCCCGAACGGCGCCGCCGGGCCGCGGCTGCGGGCGGCGGCGATCGAAGCCACCGCCGCCGACCTCGAAGCCCAGATCGACGCCTTCCGTTCGCTGCTCCAGAATCGCCGCCCGTCGCGCGCGACGGCGGCGGCGATCCGCGAGCGCGGCCGGGCCCTCTTCGACCTGCTCCTGGCGCCGGTCGGCGAGGAGCTGGCGTCGGCCGCCGCGTTGCTCGTCCTGCCCGACGGACCGCTTCACGGCCTGTCGTTCTCCGCCCTCGTCGGTCCGGACGGACGGTTTCTCCTCGAGCGCGTACCGGTGACGACGAGCCTCTCGGCCAGCCTGCGCGCGCGGCTGCCTCGGCCGGCGTCTTCCAGCGCTCCGGCGGTCGTGCTCGCCGACCCCGCGCCTCCTTCCGAGGCCGTGGCCCGTGCGCCCCTGCCGGCGAGCCGTTTCGAGGCGGCGGCGCTCGCGGCGCGCGTCCCGGCGGCGACCGTCCTCGAGGGGGCGCGGGCGAGCGAGGCGCGGGTCAAGACGCTGCCGCACCCGGTGCGCGTCCTGCACCTCGCCGCGCACGGCGTCGTCGACGACCGGTTCCCGCTCGAGTCTCACCTCGTGCTCGCCGCCGGCTCCGGCGAGGACGGTCTGCTCAGGGCCTGGGAGGTGTTCGAGCAGGTTCGGTGCCCGGGTTCGCTCGTCGTGCTCTCGGCCTGCGAGACGGGCCTCGGTCCCAACCTCGGAGGCGAAGGGATGATCGGGTTGACGCGGTCGTTCCACTACGCCGGGGCCTCGACCGTCGTCTCCTCGCTGTGGCAGGTCTCCGACCGTTCGACGGCGGCGCTGATGGCCGCGTTCTACGAGGCGATCGAGGACGGGGCCGGGCCGGCCGAGGCCTTGCGGCGGGCGCAGCTCGCCCTGCTCCGCGGTGAGGCGCGGGTGCCCCCGACGCCGGGCGACTCCTTCGCCCGGCTGCTCGCCGGCCTCGGGCTCGGCGCGCGCGCTCGACCCCCCGACCTGTCCGCGCCCTTCCACTGGGCGGCGTTCCAGGTCCACGGGCGCTGAGGGCGCCCGGCGCCCGCCGCCGTCACGGGCAGGTGGGGAAGGCGTTGGTGTCCTGGAGCGGGCGGAAGGCCCGGCCCTGCTCGTTGACGTAGGTCCGCGTCTCGTCCCTCAGGGTGTCGGTGACCGTGGTCACCACCCGGACGTTGGTCAGTCCGGCGGCGAAGACCCAGAAGCGCGGGTTGGCGAGGGAGCAGGCGTCGAGGACCTTGACCACCTCCTCGACGTTGCCGTCGCGGAAGAACCAGAAATAGCCGGTGTCCGGCGTGAGCTGGACGGCCCGGCCGCGGCCCTCGCCGCCCTGGGGGGTCCGCCACTCGCTGACGACGCGGAAGCGGCCGTTGCGGAGGCACAGCGCCTCGGGCCCGGGGGTGCACGTCCCCCCCTGTGCGGAGAGCGCCCGACGCCCGCCGCCGACCGCCGAGGCCAGCGTCCGGGGCGTCCACGTGAGCGGGTCGAGGCCGTGGCGCTCGCCGGAGGGACCCGCGAGCGCCGACGGCGTCGCGGTCGCCCGCACCGCCGGACGCGGGGTCGCCGCGGCGAATCCGGCAGCGGGCCGCGTCGCCCGGCGCCCCCGTTCCACGAGGCGCCGTTCGTCTTGCTGCCGCGCAACCGCCGCCTGCCACTGGGCGGCGCCGGCGCCGGATGCGTTGCAGGTGGCGAACGCGGCGGTGTCCTGGATCGGCTGGAACGGCGAGCGCAGGGCGTTGTGGTAGGCGCGGGTCGCGCCGGTCGCGGTGTCGACGACCGTCAAGTCGACCTCGACGTTCGTCAGGCCGGCGGCGAACACCCAGAAGCGGGGGTTGGCGCCGGTGCAGGCGTCGAGCACCTTGACCACCGCCTCGACGTTGGCCTCGCCGAAGAACCAGAAGTAGCCGGTGTCGGCGGTCAGCGGCACTGCGCGGGCGCGGCCGGTGCGGCCCTGTGGGGTTCGCCACTCGGCCTCGACCCGGAAGCGGCCGCCGTTGAGGCAGAGGGCGGTGTCGGAGGGGGCGCACGAGAGGCGGTTGACCCGCTCGAGCCACTCGTCCATGCAGATCCCGGCCCAGCTCGGGATGTCGAGGCGCGGCAGCTCGCGGTCGATCGCCTGGCGCAGCTCCGGGCTCGCCGCCGCCCGCATCGCGGCGACGTAGTCGAGCAGGGTCTGGACCTGCGCCGCGGTCACCGGCGTCGGGCCGCCCCGACCGTCGATCAGGTCGCGCACCGGGCCTTGCCAGGCGAGATGCCATTCGCGGCCCAGGCCGAGAAGCTGCGGATCCATCGCCGTCGCCGCCGCCATGGCGGCGGCGTGGCGGTAGAACTGCTCGGTCAGGCGCCGGCCGCCGGGCGTGTGCCTCAGCACGCCGTCGCGCACCTGGTGCAGCACGAAGGGGTCGAGCGGCTCGTTCCCCTGCGTGCCCAGGAGGCGGCTGCGGAGCGCTCCGAGAGCCTCGCCGGAGCCGGCACCGCCGGGCCGGGAGATGCCGGGTGTCGCCCCGCCGGCCGTGGCGGCGGCGCCGGCGAGCAGCAGAACGAGAACGCAGGCGGTCGAGGAGCGGATCTGCATCGGAGTTCCTCCAGCGAGGCGTCAGCGGCAATCCACCAAGCAAACGTCCTCGCACGCCTCACTCAGCATGAAGTAGAAGCAGCACCCGATCGAGTCGTAGGTGATGCGTGTGACGGAGCACGGCGGACCCGGCAGAGTCCCCAGCGCGCAATCCGTGTAAAAGAAGTCCAGGATCGACCCCGACCCGGCGGTCGAGGAGGGCGCTACCGCGCCGCCGCCGGCCCAGGCGATGTCGATGGAGTTGAGGACCTCGAACCCCTCGGGCGTCCCGTCGAGGACCCGCGCAACGAAGAGCAGGATGCGGCTGGCGCCGGTCGGCAGATCGCCGAGGGCGAACTCGCACCGGCTCCCCTCGTCGGGCCCTGGAGCGCAGCTCCAACCCGGAGTCGACTCCTCGGCGACGTGCACGGTGTTGACCGGGACGATCTCGGTGACGACCAGGTCCGCGATCGGCGGACCCGAGTTGGTCACCGTGATCTCGTAGGGGATCACGGGATCGTCCGCCCACAGGTGACCGTGGTCCGTGAAGCCGACGACCACGCCGTCGGCCGGCGACTCGTCGTCGAGGATCGTGACCGTGGCCTCGCTCCGGGGGCCCACCTGCCCCGGTGGGAAGACGTGGGCGATCACGACCGTGAACTGTTCGACGCCTTCCTCGAGCTGGTCGTCGAAGATGCCGAGCGGGCCGCAGCGTCTGGCGACCCCGGCCGGGAACTGGAACGAGACCTCGTTCCAGGCGAGGAAGTCCATCCCGAAGGCGGAGGAGGTCGCGGTCCCGTCGACCGTCGAGACCAGGGCGTCGATCCGGTTCGACAAGTCCCCGGTGCGCACGACGCAGATCTCCACGAACTCCAGGAACTCCGGCCCCTCCGTCACCGTGTAGGACGCCTGCTCGAAGTTGTAGACCTGCGCCTCGGCGCCGCCGGCGCCGATCGCCAGCAGGGTCAGGGCCGATGCGAAGCCGATCCGGGCACACTGGGGGGGCTGGCTCATCGCTCGGTCGCTCCTCGGGTTCCAGGTCTCGATCCCGTTAGAGGCCCGCGACCGCCGTTCTTTCCCACCGCCGGCGGAGTAACGTGGCCGGCCGTCCGGTGCCGGCGCCCGTCGCCACGCACCTGGAACCGTCAGCGTTGGTCTTCGTTGGCGCCGGCCGCTCGCGGGTCGTCCTCGGGATTCACATAGTGAACTTCATAGGGGCCGATGCCATGCATTTGAATGATCGAATCGACCGGATAGTGGTTGAAATGGGGCACTTCCCGAGGCAGCAACAGGAACGAGCCGGAAGGCATCTCGAGGAATGCGTCCCCGCGCACCTCGCGTCCCATGCCAATCCTCATCGTTCCTTCCAGCACCGTCACGTGCTCGTCCATCGGGTGCCAGTGCGGCGGAAACGAGAAGCCGGCAGGCACTCTGACCCTGAAGCAATAGAGTTCCCCTGGAACCGATGGGTCGCCCTGGATGATCGCGAACCGCGCACCCGGCGGAACAGCCGGCGGCGCCGGTCCCCAGACGACTTCGTCCATGCGCAGAAGAGTGTGATCTCCTGCAGCACCCGCTGGAGCCTGCGGACGGTGGGGGCGGTTGCCGCCCTCGAGCACCGGCGGCCCGACGGCGACGCCCGGGCCCGCCGGCCCGGCCGCTGCCGAGAGCCGGCGCATCGGCCCGATGTCGAGCAGCAGTTCGCGCTGCACGCCGGGCAGGATCGGCCCCTCGGCCTCCTCGGGAGGACCGTCTCGCCACGGTGATTCTCCGGCGCTCGCCGCGGCGACGGTGCAGGCCAGGACCAGAAACGAAAGCGCGGTTCGCGAGGCGGTGGCGAGAGAGCTGATCCTCACGACAATCTCCTTGCTCGATGGGACGGCGTGTGCACGGGCCGCGCGCCGAGCCGTGCGCTCGCGTCCCGGTTCGGTGCTCGATCCGGTTAGAGGCGCGGAGGCCGCGCTCTTTCCCACCGCCTGTGATGAGACCCGCGGCCCTGCTCGACGCCCGTCGCCCCGGCGCGGTGCGCTGGTACCGGCCGGGTCACCACGACGATCCGCAACATCCCCCGGGAAGTCAGTCTCGGCGATCGCGCTCCGGGTCGCCGCGGCGCCGTCGCTACTCCGCGGCGACGATGTCGGCCTTGGTCGCCGGCCGGCCCTCGTCGAAGAAGACGAGGTAGTCGGTCGCCGGCGGCGTGACGCCGAGCCGGCGCAGGAGCGACGCGACCTGGCCGCGATGGTAGCTGGAGTGATTCACGACGTGGCGCACCATCTCGCTGAGGGCATAGGTCCAGGTCGTCCCGGGCGGGTTCTCGTAGCGGATCGGCCGGTCGAAGTCCCGCGCGCCGAGGCCGGCGAGGAAGGCGAGTTGCTCCCGGGCGATCTCGGCCCAGCGCGTTCCGAGGGCGGCCGGGCTCCGGCAGTCGTTGGGATCGCCGCCGCGAGCCGGGACGGCCTGCCAGCGGCCCAACCACAGCCACTCCCCCCATGCGATGTGCAGCAGCGTGCCCCAGACCGAACGATGGCTGGTCGCCAGGTCCCGTTCCAGGAGCTCGCGCGGGAGAGCGGCGGCCGCCGCGAGCAGGCGGCGGTTGGCCCACGCGTTGTACGAGAGCAGGACCCTGGCCTCCGCGGGTGTCATGGCTGCGATTCTCCCCGATCTCGCCGGCCGCCGGCGCGGTGCTCCCCGCTGCCTCACGGGCCGGCCAGGAGCCCGCCGGCGCGGTTCCAACAGCTCAGGTCGCCGGACTCGAAGCCGTCGCAGAAGAGCCCGGTCGACTCGGCTACCGTGAAGGGCGGCGCGAAGGCGGCGGCGGCCGCGGGGTGCCGCACCGCCGCGCAGCCGCGCGGGAGCTGGAAGGCCGGCGTCGGCAGGCAGTCGCCGGCTTCGCTGAGGAAGCTGAAGATCGCCTGCTCGGTGGCGATGGTGCTCGACGGCGAGTAGAGGCTGCCGTCCGCCGCGTCGTAGCCCGAGAGCGCGACCACCGCGTCCTCGCAGGCGGGAGCCTCGAAGTACGGCGTGCCGCCGCAGCCGGTGGCCGTGAAGAGGACCCGCGCCGTGGCGAACAGCGCGTTGCGGTCGACGCCGAGGAAGACGATCTCGCCGCCGACGCTCATCGCGACCGTCACCCGCTGGGGGTCCGGCGCTCCGACCACGCGGCCGAGCAGCCGGTCGTCGACGTCGCGGACGAGCAGGAAGCTGGTCACGCCCGCCGCCTGCGCCCCGGCCGAGCCGGGCATCCCGAGCGCGACGACGGCCAGCGGGAGCCACCTTGCGATCCTCATGCCGTTCCTCCTTCCTCGCCGGCGGCCGGGCCGCGGTGCGCCGGCGGCCGGGGCGAGACCTCCTCGCACCCGGCCGCTCACGGGCAGGTGGCGAAGGCGCCGGTGTCCTGGAGCGGGCGGAACGCTCGCCCCAAGTCATTGACGTAGGTGCGGGTCACATCCCTCTCAGTGTCGGTGACGGTGGTCACCACCCGGACGTTGGTCAGGCCGGCGGCGAAGACCCAGAAGCGCTGGTTGACGCCGCAGCCGTCGAGGACCTTGACCACCTCCTCGACGTTGTCGGCGCGGAAGAACCAGAAGGTGCCGGTGTCGGGGGTGAGCTGGACGGCGCGGCCGCGGCCGCTCGTCCCCTGCCGCGTCTGCCACTCGGTGGTGACCCGGAAGCGGCCGTTGCGGAGGCAGAGGGTCTCGGGACCGGGCGTGCACGGGCCGGCGTGGGCGGCGGCGGACCGCGACCGACCGGCCGGTGCCGTCGCCGGGGTCCGCGGCGCGCGGGGCGGGCTCGACAGTGCGCTCGGGACCCGTGGCCGAGCCGACGCAGCGGGCACGGC
>CAZNIX010000147.1:0-10263 GCA_964573125.1 uncultured Thermoanaerobaculia bacterium | reverse complement strand
GGTCGGCCGATCCGCTCGCCCCGGTCCTGTTCACGCTGGCGGATGCCGCATGCGGCTCTGCCCTGGACGCCTCCCCGCTGGTCGACACGCTCTACGCCGTGAGCCTGGCTCCGACCGCGGTCTCCGACGAGCGCGGGCGGCGCTCCTCGCTGCGCCCGTGGAGCGGCGCCGCCAGCTCGCGGACGCGCGCCGCGATCGCGGCCGGCAGCTCGGGGTCGCCGGTGCGGCGCTCGACCTCGGCGACCAGGGCGCTGCCGACGACGACGCCGTCGGCGATCTCGCCCACCGCGGCGACCTGCTCGGGGGTCGAGATGCCGAAGCCGACCGCCAGCGGCAGGTGCACCCGCCGGCGCGCCCGCTTGACGCCGCGCACCAGCTCGTGCGCCAGCTCGGCGCGCTCGCCGGTGACGCCGGTGCGCGAGACGTAGTAGATGAAGCCGGCGGCGGCGCGGTCGACCGCGGCGATCCGCTCGCGGTCGCTGGTCGGGGCGAGCAGGAACACCGGGTCGATCCCGGCCGCGACGAGCGCGGGCGTGTACTCGGCCGCCGCCTCCTCGGGCGGGAGGTCGACGCACAGCACGCCGTCGACCCCCGACGCCGCCGCCTGCTCGGCGAAGCGCTCGACGCCGCGGGCGTGGATCGGGTTGAAGTAGGAGAAGAGGACGACCGGCACGCCGAGCCGGTCGCGGCTGCGCGCGACCAGATCGAGCACGCGCGAGAGCGTCGTGCCGGCGGCGAGCGCCCGGGTCGCGGCGCGCTGGTTGACCGGGCCGTCGGCGATCGGGTCGGAGAACGGCACGCCCAGCTCGATCAGGTCGGCGCCGCCCTCGGCGAGCGCGGCGAGCAGGCGCTCCGTGGTCTCGAGGTCGGGGTCGCCGGCCATCAGGAACGGGATGAACGCGGCCCGCCGCTCCGCGCGGCAGCGGGCGAAGGCGCCGGCGATGGCGCCGCCGTTCGCGCTCACGGCCTCGCCTCCCCGCGCGCCCGGCCGACGGCCGCTTCGACGGCGCCGCCGTTCGCGCTCACGGCGCGCTCTCCTCGTCCCCGGCGCCCGCCGCGGCCGCCGCCTCCGCCTCGCGCACCTGCTGGCTGCGCCGGCGATCGGCGAGGTCGGCGACCGCCGCCACCGCCCGCGGCGCGCGCGGGTGCGCCTCGTCCCAGGCGAGCACGGATTCGAGGTCCTTGTCGCCGCGGCCCGAGAGGTTGACTAGGATCAGCTTCCCCGGCGGGAGCCGGCGCGCGCGCGCCATCGCCTCGGCGACCGCGTGCGCGCTCTCGAGCGCGGGGAGGATCCCCTCGGTCTCGGCCAGGCGGTGGAACGCGGCGACCGCCTCGGCATCGGAGACCTTCGTGTACTCGATCCGCCCCTGCTCGTGGAGCCAGACGTGCTCGGGACCGACCGCCGGGTAGTCGAGCCCGGCCGAGACCGAGTGCGTGCCGGCGATCTGGCCGTCGTCGTCCTGGAGCACCAGCGTGCGCGTGCCGTGGAGGACGCCGGGCGCGCCGCCGGCGAAGCGCGCGGCGTGCTCGCCGAGCGCGCCGCCGGCGCCCCCGGCCTCGACCCCGATCAGCCGCACCCGGGGGTCGTCGAGGAAGGCGCCGAAAAGCCCGAGCGAGTTGCTGCCGCCGCCGACGCAGGCGACCGCGAGGTCGGGATGGTCCCGCCCCGCCTGCTTCTTGAGCTGGCGCCGCGCCTCCTCGCCGATCACGCGGTGGAAGTCGCGCACCATCCGCGGGTAGGGGTCGGGGCCGAGCACCGAGCCGAGCACGTAGTGGGTGGTGGCGACGTTCGTGACCCAGTCGCGCATCGCCTCGTTGATCGCGTCCTTGAGCGTGCGCGCGCCGGCGTCGACCGGCACCACCTCGGCGCCGAGCAGCTTCATGCGCTCGACGTTCGGGCGCTGGCGGCGCATGTCCTCTTCGCCCATGTAGACCGTGCACGTGAGGCCGAGCAGAGCCGCCGCGGTCGCGGTCGCGACCCCGTGCTGGCCGGCGCCGGTCTCGGCGATCACCCGCTCCTTGCCCATGAAGCGGGTGAGGAGCGCCTGGCCGAGCGCGTTGTTGATCTTGTGCGCGCCGGTGTGGAGGAGGTCCTCGCGCTTGAGCCAGATCGCGGCGCCGCCGAGCGCGCCGGAGAGCCGCGCCGCGAGATAGAGCGGGGTCGGCCGGCCGGCGTAGTGGCGCAGGAGGTCGTCGAGCCGCTTGCGGAACGCGCGCTGGCGGCGCGCCTTGTCGTAGGCGCGCGCCAGCTCGGCGAGCGGCGCCATCAGCGTCTCGGGGACGTAGCGGCCGCCGTAGGCGCCGAAGTGCCCGGCGCGGTCGGGGAGGGCGCGCGGTCTAGCCATCGCGCTCCCCGCGCTCGCCGCCCGCCCTGCTCGCCTCGTCCGCCGCCGCGCCCATGCTCATCCCGTGCACCTCCTCGATCAGGCGGAGCAAGAGTAGCGGATCTTTGACCCCCGGCGCGGACTCGACGCCCGAGCAGACGTCGACGCCCGCCGCGCCGCTGGCGAGGAGCGCGGCGCGGGCGGTGCCCGGGCCGACGCCGCCGGCGACGAGCAGCGGCCGGCCGCCGGCGGCGGCGAGGCCGGCGAGCGCCTGGTAGGGCCAGGCGCGGCCGGTGCCGCCGTAGAGGCGCTCGTGGCGGACGTCGAAGAGGAAGCCCCAGGCCTCCGGGTAGGGGTCGAGCAGCGCCGGGTCGAGCCGCTCGCCCTCGCCCGGCGCCACCCGGAACGCCTTGAGCGCGCGGGCGCCGAACGCCGCCGCCACGCCGGGACCCTCGTCGCCGTGGAGCTGCACGAGGTCGAGGCCGACCCGGCCGGCGATCTCTTCGACCTCCGAGGGCGGCCGGTCGACGAACACCCCAACCAGCGGCGCGCGGCCGGCGACCGCGTCGGCGATCTCGCGCGCCGCCTCGACGGTGAGGCTGCGCGGGCTCGGCGGGTAGAAGTTGAGGCCGATCAGGTCGGCGCCGAGGTCGGCCGCGAGGTCGGCGTCGCCGGGCCGCGTGACGCCGCAGACCTTGACCAGCGGGCGGGTCATCGGGGCCTCTCCTCCCGCAGCGCGCGCAGCTTCGCCCCAGGGTCGGCGGCGAGCAGCAGCGTCTCGCCGATCAGGAAGGCGTCGAAGCCGGCGGCGGCGAGGCGGGCGACGTCGGCGCCGGAGGCGATCCCGCTCTCGGCGACCTTGAGCGCCCCGGCCGGTAGCCGCGGCAGGAGCGCCGCCGAGCGGCCGAGGTCGACCTCGAACGTGCGCAGGTCGCGGTGGTTGATGCCGACCAGCTCCCAGTCGGCGCCGGCGCCGTCGAGCAGGTCGAGGTCGGCCGGGTCGTGGGTCTCGATCAGTGGCACCAGGCCGAGGCCGCGGGCGAGCGCGGAGAGCGCCACCAGCTCGGCGCGGTCGTAGAGCGCGGCGATCAGCAGCACGGCGTCGGCGCCGGCGGCGCGCGCGCGCTCGAGCTGCACCGGGTGGACGACGAAGTCCTTGGCCAGCGCCGGCAGCCCCGAGGCGGCGCGGCAGCGCGCGAGCAGCTCGTAGGAGCCGCCGAAGAAGTCGGGCTCGACGACCACCGAGAGAGCCGCCGCGCCGGCCTCGGCGTAGGCCCGCGCCGTCTCCTCAGGGTCGAACCGGCCGGCGAGCGAGCCGAGCCGAGGCGAGCCCATCTTGATCTCGGCGATGACCGCCGGGGCGGGGGCGGCGGCGAGGGCGGCGAGGAAGCGATTTCTCTTCGCGATGAGCGGCGCAGTGGACGCTTCGCCCCCGGCGAGAGCCTCGGCCAGTCCCTCGCTGTACCCCTCCGCCGCCAGCCGCTCGCGCCGCCGCTCCACGATCCGGACCAGCACGTCCGCGACGCCGGCCGCCCTCACGCCCCCTCCCGCTCGCGCTCCCGCCGCACCGCCGCCGAGAACTCCCGCAACGCCGCGAGCTTCTCGCGCGCCGCACCCGAGGCGAGCAGCGCGCGCGCCCGCTCGACCCCCTCCGCGATCGAGGCCGCGGCGCCGCCGGCGTAGAGCGCGGCGCCGGCGTTGAGCGCGGTGACGTCGGCGAGCGGCCCGGGCTCGCCGGCGAGCACGCGCTCGAGCGCGGCGGCGTTCTCTTCCGGCGTGCCGCCGCGCAGCTCTTCCGGGCGCGCGCGCGGCACGCCCAGCTCCTCGGGCTCGACGGTGTAGACCTCGACCGTCACCTCGACCGCCGCCGCGCCGTCCGGGCCGGTCCACCGCCGCGCCTCGGCGACCGCGGTCGGGCCGGTGGTCGTGATCTCGTCGAGGCCGTCGCTGCCGTGGACGACCAGCGCGTGCTCGCTCCCCAGCTCGGCGAGCACGCGGGCCGCGGTCTCGACCAGGTGCGGCGCGAACACGCCGAGGAGCTGCCGGCGCGCCCCGGCCGGGTTGGTCAGCGGGCCGAGGACGTTGAAGATCGTGCGCACCCCCAGCTCCCGGCGCACCGCCATGACAGCTTTCATCGCCGGGTGGTAGAGCGGCGCGAACAGGAACGCGATGCCGACCTCCTCGAGGGCCCTGGCCGCGACCGCCGGCGGCAGCTCGATCGCGACCCCGAGCGCGGCGAGCACGTCGGCGCTCCCCGACCGGCTCGACACCGACCGGTTGCCGTGCTTGGCGACCGTGAGGCCGCCGGCGGCGACGACCAGGGCCGCCGCGGTCGAGACGTTGAAGGTGCCGGCGCCGTCGCCGCCGGTGCCGCAGGTGTCGACCAGGTCGTCGCGGCCGTGCGGGATCGGCACCACGCGCCGGCGCATCGCCGCCGCTGCGCCGGCGATCTCGGCCGCCGACTCGCCCTTGACCGCGAGCGCCGCCAAGAGCGCCGCCTTGAGCGGATCGGAGACCGCGCCGTCCATCAGCGCCCCGAACAGCGCCTCGGTCTCGGCGCGACCGAGGTCCTCGCGCGCGCAGAGCCGGCGCAGGGCGGCGACCGCGTCGAAGCCGGCGGGCGGCCCGGCCGCGGTCATCCCCCCGCCCTTGCGGCGGCCGGCGTGCCGGCGGCGGTCGCGGGCAGCGTGCCGGCCGCGACCTCGCGCGCCGCGGCCTCGGCGTCGCCGGCCGGGATCTCGCCGCACAGGGCGAGGAAGTTGGCGAGCAGGTACGGCCCCGCGGGCGTGAGCACCGACTCGGGATGGAACTGGACGCCGTGGTAGGGGAGGCTCACGTGGCGCATCCCCATCAGCACGCCGTCGTCGGCGCGCGCGAGCGGCACCAGCTCGGCGGTCAGGCTCGCCCCGGGCACCGCCAGGCTGTGGTAGCGGGTGGCCTCGAACGGGTCGGGCAGCCCCGCGAACAGCCCCTCGCCCGCGTGGTGCACCGCCGAGGTCTTGCCGTGCATCAGGACCGGCGCGCGCTCGACGCGGGCGCCGAACGCGATCCCGAGCGCCTGGTGGCCGAGGCAGACGCCGAGCACCGGCACCGGCGGGCGGACGGCGAGCAGCTCGAGGCAGATCCCGGCCTGCTCCGGCCGCCCCGGGCCGGGCGAGAGCACGATGCCGCGCGGCCCGCGGGCGAGCAGCCGCTCCGGCGTTTCGGCGTCGTTGCGCACGACCTCGACCTCGGCGCCGGCCGCAGCCATCGCTTGCACCAAGTTGTAGGTGAACGAGTCGTAGTTGTCGATCATCAGGATCATCGGACGTCCAGCTCCTCGGCCAGCGCCACGGCGGCGAGCAGGGCGGCGGCCTTGTTCTCGGTCTCTTCTTCTTCGCGCGCAGGATCGGAGTCGGCGACGATCCCGGCGCCGGCGGTCACCGAGGTCTCCTCGCCCTGGACGACCAGGGTGCGGATGGTGATGCAGGTGTCGAGGTCGCCGGTGAAGGACAGATAGCCGACCGCGCCGGCATACGGCCCGCGCGCCTCGGGCTCGAGGCGGTCGAGGATCTCCATGGCGCGGATCTTCGGCGCCCCGGAGACGGTGCCCGCGGGGAAGCAGGCGAGGAGCGCGTCGAGCGCGCTCTTGCCCGGCGCGAGGTCGGCCTCGACGCTCGAGACCATGTGCATGACGTGGCTGTAGCGCTCGACCTCCATGAAGCTCGCCACGCCGACGCTCCCCGGCCGCGCCACCCGGCCGAGGTCGTTTCTCCCGAGGTCGACGAGCATGACGTGCTCGGCGCGCTCCTTGGGGTCGGCGGCGAGGTCGGCGGCGAGCCGCAGGTCGGCCTCCGGGTCGTCGCCGCGCGGGCGGGTGCCGGCGATCGGGCGGGTGGCGAGCCGGCCGCCGGCGGCGCGCACCAGCATCTCGGGCGAGGCGCCGGCGAGCGCCACCTCGGGCAGCTCGAGCAGCACCATGTACGGGCTCGGGTTGATCAGCCGCAGCGCGCGGTAGAGCGCGAGCGGCGGCACCCGCCGCGGCACCGTCCAGCGGCGGGCGAGGACGGCCTGGAAGATCTCGCCGGCGGCGATCTCGCCGCGGATCGCGGCGACGCCGCGCCGGAACGCGTCGCCGGGAAGACCGCAGCGGATGCCCGCCGGCGGCTCGAGCGCGCGCGCCGGCACCGCCACCCCGCCCTCGCCGCCGGCCGCGGTGAGCAGCTCGCCGAGGCGATCGAGCGCGGCCTCGGCGCCCTCCGCGGAGACCTCGCCCTCGATCTCGTTGGCGACCGCGAGCACCCGCTGGTGGGCGTGGTCGAAGACGAAAACATTGTCAAAGCGCGCGAGCACCGCCGCCGGCATCCCGAACGGGTCGGGCGGGCGGTCGGGAAGCCGCTCGACCAGGCGCGCGAGGTCGTAGCCGAAGGTGCCGACCCAGCCGCCGGTGAACGGCAGCGGCCCGGGCTCGGCGGCGATCTCCCCGACCGCCGCGGCGAGCGCCTCGAGCGGCGGGCCGGGGAGCGCCTCGGCCTCGCCGCCGCCGTCCTCGCCGAGCCGGACGCGCTCGCAGCGGTCGGGATGGACGCGCAGCAGCTCGCGCGGCGCGGCGCCGAGGAAGCTGAAGCGCGACACCTGCTCGCCGCCGGTGACGCTCTCGAGGAGGAACCCGACCGGCGAGCGCGCGGCGAGCCGGGAGTAGACCCGGACCGGCGTCAGGCAGTCCGAGAGGTAGGTGCGCACGTGGGCGATCGCCCGCCTCAAGTCATGACCTCGGCGAGGCGGTCAGTGGCGGCGTAGTCGTAGAACGCGCGGTTTTCGAGCGCGGGGCGGAAGGCGGCGGCGACCAGGATGCGGCGCGCCATCCAGAGGTCGTAGAAGATCCTCAGCTCGGCGGTCTGGTCGAGGTAGCCGACCCCCTCGCTGCCGCCGGTGCCGAAGCGGCGGCCGATCATCCGCTCGACCATCCGCGCGTGGCCGTAGCGCCACATCAGGAACCGCTCCTCCATCTCGACGATCGAGTCGATCACCGTCCGCGGCCAGGCGAGCAGCGGCAGCTCGCGGTAGGTCTCGATGAACAGGATGCCGGCGCGGACGCGGCGCGCGCGGTCGCGCTCGGCGCCCTCGGCGGCGCCGGCGGGGACGTCGGCGGCGTCGAGGAAGCGCCGCGCCTCCTCGACCTCGCGCTCGAGGAGGCGCTCGGCGGTCTCGCGGTGGCTCCCCGCGAGGCGCGCCGCCGCCGCCTCGCCCTGGGCGCGGATCGACGCCAGGTAGCCGTCGACGAACCCGGCGACCCGCCCGCGGTCGCCGGCCGCGTCGTGGCGCTCGCCCTGGATCGGGGTGCGCGCGAGCCAGGCGTAGAGGGCCTGGCGCACGCTGCCTTTCTGCTCGACGTCGTCGAGCACCCGCCCGAGGCGCGCCGCGACCGCGCGGCCGCTCGCGTCCCCCTCGCCGCGCGCCGACTCGAGCAGGCGCGTCACCGGGTCGAACTCGCCGAACACCCGCGCGCGCAGGTCGCCGTCGAGGCCCATCAGGACCTCGATGGCGCGGAGCTGGTCGCTCTGGAAGCCGGACGCCGGCCGCAGGCGGTCGCGGAACTCGAGGAACCCCTGCGGGCTCAGGGTCTCGACCAGCGACCAGTGGGCGACCGCCGAGCGCCAGACCTCGATGATCCGCTTGAGGCCGGCGACCACCAGCGGGACGTCGACCTCGCTCACCCGCTCGGCGCCGAGGCGGTCGCGGATCCCGACCAGCTCCTCGAGGATCACCCTGAACCACAGCTCGAACACCTGGTGGACGACGATGAAGTGCAGCTCGTCGCTGCCCGGGGTTTCGTTTCCGGGGGCGCCGGCGCCCGGGTCGCGGCCGCCCTGCAAGGCGAGCAGGTCGTTGACCCGGATGTAGTCCCAGTAGGTGAGGTCGGATCTTTTCATTTCTAATCGTTGGCAGGGGCACCAGGATTCGAACCCGGACCACCGGTTTTGGAGACCGGCGTGCTGACCGTTGACACCATGCCCCCGTCGGAAAACGTGCGCTCGGACGCGGTCCTCTCGAACTCGGGCAGCCCGGTGGCCGCACGCGCTTCGTCGAGGGTCGCGCGCGCGATCGCGCGCGCCCCGGCCGAGGCGTCGTAGATCAGGTCCTCGATCGACAGCCGGCTCTCGACCTCCGCGCGGCGCGCCCGCAGGGTCACCGACAGATCGATCAACGCGGCGGCCGCGGCGTCCTTCAACTGGACGTAACGGAGCCGGCCGGCGAAGTAGTCCTCGGTCATCGCGGCGGCTTCGTCCGCACGACCGCAGGCCTTCAGGATCTCGAGCAGGTTGGCGATCCCCGGGCTGATCTCGGCGCCGCCGGTCGGGGGGCCGCTGTCGGTCACCGCCGCGCGCACCTTGGCGCGGATCGACTCGGCGTCCTCGAACAGGCCGACGTAGTGCTTGGCGCCCAGGCTCTTCGACATCTTCTGCTCGGGGCTGGCGAGCGACATGAGCTTCGGCGTCTCGGTGAACAGCGGCTTGGGCTCCGGGAAGACCGGCGCGAACGTGTCGTTGAAGCGGCGCGCGATCGAGCGCGACATCTCGAGGTGCTGCTCCTGGTCCTTGCCCACCGGCACGCGGTGCGCGCGATAGATCAGGATGTCCGCGGCCTGGAGCACCGGGTAGGTGAAGAGCCCGGCCGAGATGAACGCGGCGCCGACGTCGGCCTCGACCCGGCCCGACTTGTCCTTGAACTGGGTCATCCGGGTGAGGTCGCCGTAGGCGGCGACGCAGCCGAGGATCCAGGCCAGCTCGGTGTGCTCGGGCACGAGCGACTGCACGAACAGGACCGACCGCTCGGGGTCGAGCCCGCAGGCGAGCAGCTCGAGCATCATGCGCGTCGTGTTGCCGCGCAGCTCCTCCGGCCGGTACGGCATGGTCATCGCGTGGAGATCGACCACGCCGAACACGCAGGCGTGCCTCTCCTGGAGCTCGACCCAGTTCTTGACCGCGCCGAAATAGTTGCCGATGTGCATCTCGGACGTCGGCTGGATGCCCGACATCACCTCGATCCGCTTCATCCTTCGCTCTCCTCCGGCTCGTCCCTGCCTCCGGCGGTCCGGATTCTATGCCGCGCCCGCAGCTCGGCCGCGACCGAACCGGCGTCGCCGCCGGCGGCGGCGAGCAGCACCAGCAGGTGATAGACGAGATCGGCGGCCTCGGCGGTCAGCGCCCGCCGCGCCTCCGGGTCCGGATCGCGGGCGGCGGCGAGCGCGGCGATCACGGTCTCGACCGCCTCCTCGCCGACCTTCTGCGCCGGCAGCTCGGCGCCGCCGGCGAGCAGGCGCGCGGTGTAGCTCGCGGGCGAGGCCTCGGCGGCGCGCTCGGCGATCACCCGCGCGAGCCAGCCCAGCTCGAGGCGCGGGGGCGGCGGCTCGGCGCCTCCCGCGTCCGGCCCCGGGTCGAAGCAGCTCCGCACCCCGCGGTGGCAGGTCGGTCCGCGCGGGTCGGCGCGGAGGAGCAGGGCGTCGCCGTCGCAGTCGGCGCGCGCCTCGACCACCGCCAGCGCGTGGCCCGAGGTCTCGCCCTTCTTCCACGGCCGCCGCCGCGAGCGGCTCCAGAAGTGCGCCTCGCCGGTCGCGAGCGTCCGCTCGACCGCGGCGCGGTCGGCCCAGGCGAGCATCAGCACCGCGCCCGAGGCGATCTCCTGGACGATCACCGGCACCAGGTCGTCGTCGCCGTAGGCGAGCGCCCCCGGATCGACCCCGCCGGCCACCCGCGGCCGTTCCGCATCGCTCATCGCGTCGCCTCCCCGGCCGGTCTGTCGGCGGCGCCGGCCGACAGGCCCGGCGCGTCGCGCACCCGGTGGCCGGCGGCGGCGAGCGCGGCTTTGACCGCGCCGACCGTCCAGGCGCCGTCGTGGAAGATCGAGGCTGCGAGCACCGCCGCGGCGCCGGCGTCGAGCGCGGCGGCGAGGTGCTCGG